>JBDGVS010000020.1:0-15130 GCA_039585535.1 Gemmatimonadota bacterium
GTTACATCGGAGCAGACAACAAGGGGCTCAATCAGGCCCTGGAGCCCCCCGGAGGCTCAAACCAGGAGCCGCACGGGACGTACCCGTTTCCCGGTCGATACAACAACATCGGCCCGGGGGACACAACCGATCAGGTCGCGCGCTACGTCGACATACGCGAGCACCTCCGTGACGTGGCCAACGGCACCGCACCGGAAGGACCGACGTTTCGGAACCGCGAAGTGATCGGCCTGGCCGACGAGAACCGCCTGCGCATCGTGCCCGACTGGGAGCGCGTCGTGGACCTTGCCCGTGCCGATGTGTCGGTCCGGCGTGACTGGGCCTGGCTTCTGCTCCCGGCACGATGGGGCTATCCAGCCACAGAATCCCCATTCGCAGGAGCGCTCAAACACTTCAACACCGGGAACGTCGCCCCGCAGGGTCCCTCCTTCAACGCGGGATGGAACACCACCGGTGCGTCAGCGGGCTTTCACCACTACGAGCCTCACTCGCTGCCCTCGGTCTTCCCGCTTCACATCGAGGACAGCTTCCGGAACGACCTCGGCTTCCTGAATCTGACGGTTCCTCTGCTACTGAATCTGCCCCCATTCGACTTCGTGACCCGACTCGTCGCGTACCCTTTTCGCGCCGCCCTCGGACGCCACGATCCGGTCTACTTCCCCCGTGATGGTCTACCGTTCAGGCACGTCGGCCTCTCGACCGGGCTCTTCACTGCGAAGACCGACGAAGGATTCAAGACATTGCTGCTGAACGAGCAGCAGCGTGAGGAGTTCCTTGCGGGCCTCATCTTCCATCCTGTCCTGAACGGGGCGACAGAAGAGACCGAGGTGACGGGGGGGGAAGAGACCCTGACCGACTACACGGGCCCTTTCGGACAGGTCGCGTTCTACATCGGTGACCGGATCGTGAGCGAGAATACGGTTCGCAACATTCGCGCCGACTACGACGTCCGTTTGGACTTCAATGACATCGCGCCGTACACGTACGGGGCCGAATTGAACTACTGGGAGTACTCCGGTAGCCTGCGCTATAACCTCCGGACCGAGAAGTTTCAGCCCTTCATCAAGGGCGGATACGGTTGGAGTTGGTACCGATGGGAGAATGCGCAGTCCCTCGGCGTACCCTTCACCGAACCAAACTCCGAGTGGTTCACCCCCGGCCTATGGCCGTCGGTCTGGCACTACGGACTCGGGATCGAGTGGGTGCCGTGGCGCCGCGTCGGTGTCGAGGGCGGAGGATTCGAGATTGCGATGCGCCTGGAGTATGCGCGCTTCCAGCAAACGCTGGGTATCAACTTCGACGATGTGCCGCTGGAGCAACTCGGGCTCCTCTTCCCGACGCTCGGTGATGTCCCCAGCAACACCCGAGTGCACCGGAACGACTTCCTGATCGGCTTCTCGCTGACCTTCTGATCGAAACAGGCAGGCGACAAACCGTGCGAGGACGAAGGGCCTTCCTCTTTGTGGCACTCTCCCTTCTCGGGGGAGCCTCCAGGACCGACGCGGCCGCTCAGGCCGTGAACGGCTCCGATCGCCCGGTGGTAGGCCTGGTCCTGAGCGGAGGGGGCGCGCGCGGCTTCGCGCACCTCGGAGTGCTGAAGGTGCTGCACGAGATGAACATACCCGTCGACGTAATCGCCGGGACGAGCATGGGTGCGGTGGTGGGTGGTGTGTACGCGACCGGCCTCTCGTATCCGGATCTCGAGGCGCTCGTTCTCAGCGAAGACTGGAGCCGACTCTTCGAGGACGACCCCGCGCGCCGACAGTTGCCGATGCGACGAAAGAGACTCGACCGACAGCAGCCGATGGGGCTCGAGTTGGGGCTTGGATTAGACGGCTTCCGCTTTCCGTCGGGACTCGTCGGCGACTCCAAACTCACGAACGCTCTGCAGGCGTACACCTACCGCGCCTCACGCCTGGAAACGTTCGACGACCTGCCGATCCCCTTTCGAGCCGTGGCCGCGAATATCGACGACGGAAGCATGGTCGTCCTGGATCGGGGCAACCTCGGGGATGCGATGCGTGCCAGCATGGCCGTGCCGGGCGCATTCTCGCCCCAGATGATCGATGGCGCCCGTCTCGTCGACGGCGGCCTCGTAATGAACCTCCCCATCGGAATTGCCCGCTCCATGGGTGCGGACGTCGTCATCGTGTCGGACGTGTCCACCACTCTGGAGGAAGCGCCCGATCCCGAGAGTGCCATCGCGATCGCGCGCCGATTGGTCGTCCTGATCACCACAGCCTCCAATGAGGCTGAGCTCACGTCTTTGACGGACGACGACGTGTACATCCGCGGAGACCTGTCGGGCATCGGCTCAGCCGACTTTACCGCCCTGGACACTGCCATGGCTGTCGGACAAACGGCGGCGCAGGGAGTGCAGGCGCAGTTGGCTACCCTCGCGGTGTCCGCGGCTGACTTCGCAGCGATCACGAATCGGCGGGCATCCGCCCTCGCCGCAGCAGCCACCCTTCAGCCGGTCGCAGTAGAGGTAGATACGACGAACACCCGACTCGCTCCTCGCGTAATCGAGGCCACTCTCGGCATCGAGCCCGGTGATACCCTGTCACCTATGGGCCTCCGGGACGACCTGACGCGGGTCGTCGGATACGGCGGCTTCGAGAGTGCAGAGTTCCGGGTACGCGGCACGCCGGAGGGCGACGTCCTCGAGGTGCATCCGAAGGATAAATCGTGGGGCCCGACATTTCTCCGGCCAGCACTCAGCCTTACCGACCAGCAACGGGGGACGGGAGGATGGTCTCTGCGCGGATACATCGAGTGGACTCGTATCGCAGCGCGCGGAGGTGCGGCGTGGGCTGAAGTCGAACTCGGAACCCGCCACGGAGTGAGACTCTGGTCTCAGCTCCCGATCGACGCAGCCGAACGCTTCTTTGTAGTTGGGCACGGCAGTCTTGGGCGCAGAGAAGTCGCACCCGAGGTCGCCGGCCTTCCGATCAGTCTCGACCTGACGGACCGACAGGCCTTCGCGGGTGTTGGCGCGCGCCTCGGATGGTGGGGTGATCTCGTCGTGGGTGGGGCCGTCGCGCACAACAAACTGGCCGCCCCGCCCGACGTCCCGGATCTCCAGGACGAGGTCTGGGATGAACGTTCTGTCGATATCCGACTCGACATCGACGTCCTCGATCGCGTCGCCTTTCCTTCGTCGGGTGGGCGACTACAAGTCGACTACTCGCGAGCGGATAGTACTCTCGGGGGTACGGTGGCATTTGAGCAGCTCCGCATCGAGGCCTTGGGCGTCGCATCGACCGGGCCCCTCTCGGCCACGTTCGGGATCCTGGCCAGCACCGGACTCGGAACCGAGGTCCCCTTCTATCGCTCGGAGCCTCTCGGCGGTATCGAACGCCTCGCGGGCATCAGTCGGGATGCGGTATCAGGCCCCTACGCGGCACTTGGAAAGGCGACTGTCTCCTACCGCATCGGAGCCGACGCGAGCGATGCCGGTGGGGGACTTCGTATCGGCGCGAGCGCCGAAGCTGGCCAGGCCCAACGAGAGTCGACGGGATGGTCGTGGCCTCCCGACGATCTGATCTGGGGCGGCTCGTTGTGGATCGGAGCCTCCACACCCGTTGGCCCGCTCAAGGTCGCGGTCGCCGCGGTCGAGGGACGCTCCCCGGGATGGGTCGTGCAGGTGGGTGCTCCTCGCTGAGTGGCCCCTCAGCGAGGCTCATCAACGGGAGGCCCGTGCCGGGCCTGCGCCACCTCGATCAACTGGCCTGTCAGACCCGGCAAGACGGAAAGACCCAAGACCACCGCCCAGTCGCCCAGAGCCAGCGGCACGGTGCCGAGAAGGCCGGCGAGCGGTTCCAGGTAAACGGCCGCCAGCTGAAGCCCAAACACGAGTGGGATCGACGCGAGAGCCCACGGATTCGCCACGATTCGGGCCGGCCGTAGCACCGGGCCTCGGCTCCGTGCGTTCCCCAGGTGAAAGAGCTGAGCGAGCGCGAGCGTCATGAATGCCATCGTGATCGCTCGGTCCGACTCACCAGTCTGCATCGCCCACGTGTACGCGACGAGGGTGACCACCGTGATCAGTCCCGCGTAAAAGCCGATCGAACGCACGAACGCTCGAGAGAGAATCGACTCATCCGGTCTCCTGGGAGGTCGGGCCATGACCCCGGGCTCGGCCGGCTCCATTGCCAGAGCCAACGCCGGGAACGTGTCCGTCACGAGATTCAGCCAGAGGATCTGCAGGGGCAGCAGAGGCACCGGCAGACCGACCACGGAGGCTCCGAGGAGCACCATGACCTCCGCGACGTTACAGCTAAAGAGGTAGAAGACGAACTTCCGAATGTTGTCATAGACAACCCGTCCTTCCTCTACCGCCGCGCCGATCGTCCGAAAGCGATCGTCCGTGAGTACGATCGAGGCAGTCTGCTTCGCCACGTCCGTTCCCCGGAGTCCCATCGCAACGCCGACATCCGCCTTCTTGAGAGCAGCGGCGTCATTCACTCCGTCGCCGATCATCGCCACGACTTCCCCGCAATGCTGCAGCGCCGAGACGATGCGCACCTTGTCTTCGGGACTCACTCGGCTGAACACACCGACCCGATCGATTCGAGCGGCCAGATCGGAATCGGAGCATGCGGCCAACTCTCGGCCGTCCATGGACGAGTCCCCGTCTCGGGCAGAGTGGAGCATTCGCGCTACCGCTTCGGCGGTCGCCTGCTGATCGCCGGTGATCATCACAGTGCGGATGCCGGCGCTCCGGAGTGTCGCGATCGTCTCCTCTACCCCATCCGCAGGCGGATCGAGAATCCCCACCAGGCCCAGCATCGTCAGCCGGTCGGGAGCATCCGCGTGCCCACTGGCCAGACCGATGACCCGGAGACCGGCTGCCGCCATCTCGACATTAGTCGCCTCGAACATCGCCCGGCTGTCGGTAGACAGTTCGGATCGATCCAGGAGCACCGAGGGTGCGCCCTTCACCATCATCCGACGACCGTCCTCTCCCTCGTGGACGGTGGCACTCGAACGACGCTCACTGCTGAATGGGATCTCTTCGACTTCGGGGAGACGAGCACGCAACTCCGCCAGCGAGACGCCACCCTTCCCTGCCAGCACCGACAACGCCGCGTCGGTCGGGTCCCCGATCGGAGCCCCCCCATGCGCATCGAGGGTCGCCCGGCTGGTAAGGGCAGCGGCCTCGAGAAGATCCCCCAGATCGGGGACGTCCGAGATGTCCACCGACCTCCCCTCCTCCTCGAAGGCACCGTCGATCCGATACCCGCGTCCGGTCACATCGAGGGAGCGCGTCGCCGTCACCACCCGGACGGCCGTCATCTCACCAGCCGTGAGCGTCCCGGTCTTGTCTGTGCACACGACGGTCACCGCACCCAGCGCTTCGACGGCGACGAGGCGCCTGACGAGCGCCTGTCGGCGAACCATGCGCCGGAGGCCGACCGCCAGAGCGATCGTAGCCACCACCGGAAGCCCCTCGGGAACGGCCGCGATCGCGAGAGCGATTCCGGTCTCGATCATGAGGCCTACGGGCACCCCTCGGAGTACGCCGAGGAGGGTGACAACGGCAGCGACTCCAAGCGTGAGTCCGACGAGCCTGCGGCCAAGGGCGTCGAGGCGCACTTCGAGCGGGGTCTTCCCTTCCTCGACCTTCGAGATGAGTGCCCCGATCCTGCCGATCTCCGTCTCATCCCCGGTGTGAACCACCACAGCGTCGGCACGACCGGTAACGACCTCTGTGCCGGTGTACAGCATCGGAGTGCGATCGGCGAGGAGCGTACCTGAGTCCTCAAGCGCCTCGGGGGCCTTATCGACCGGGAGCGACTCGCCCGTCAACGGAGCCTCGACGGTTCTGAGCTCGACGGCCCCAATCAGGCGCGCATCGGCCGGGACGGCGTCGCCTTCCTCCAGGGTGATCACATCACCGGGGACCAGTCGATCCGAGGGCAGCCTCTGCGGGCGCCCGTCCCGCAGGACGGTGGCGGTCGGTACCTCATAGCGCAGGAGCGCATCCATCGCCCGTCGAGCGCGCAATTCCACCACAAATCCGATCGAGGTGTTGATCGCAAGCACCCCCGCGATCGCCAGCGCCTCGACAACGTCACCGAATGCGAAGGCGACTCCGGCCGCGACCGCCAGAAGCACGACGACCAGACTGGCGAACTGCGCCACCAGGATCCGCCACGCCGCGATCGGCTCCACGCGTTCCAAGCGGTTCGGCCCGAAGTGCTGGAGCCTCCGATCCGCTTCCGTGGCAGTCAGCCCCTCAGCCTGGGACTCGAGGAGCGCGAGCGTCTGCTCCGGGGTGAGCGTGTGCCAGCTCACGTTAGCCTCACATCTTCCCGAAGATGGCACCGAGGGAAGCGGACAGAAGATCCAGACTCAATCCCCCCACCCTATAGCGCCGGAGCTCCGACGCCTCCCACCGATCCTCGGGATGGGTTCGCATCGTCTCCATCGACGCCAGCACTCTGGCGCGCAACTCACGTTCTTCCGGATCACCCGACCGCTTCGCATCGGCTGCGTCCAGTTCACGAAGTGTCTTCTCCACCGCGTCCGCGTCGAGCACCGTGATCGGGGAGCCGCAATGATCGCACTGGAAACCCTGGACCAGGTCCACGGGTGCTCCGCAACTGGAGCACTGGACCCTCTTTACCTCCGCCTTGAGTCGGTTCTGCTCGAGCGGGCTCAGCGCGCGAACGAATTGCTTCTCTTTGAGAAACTCCGAGAACGGGGTCAGGCGCCCGTCCCCGGCCGGACACGCGTAGTAGGCAAACCGCCCGCCCTTCCCGATATCCTGATGCAGCGACAACCGTCGTCCGCAGTGCGGACACTCCATTCGACCGGCAAGTACGTGGCGCGAATCATCCCGGTGCTCGTGAAGCAAGCGAAAGAGATCGAGGGTGCCGCGCGGCGAGAGCTGAAGGCTCTCGCGCCTGTCCAGCCAGATCACATGACAGGCGAAGCACAGATCGATCTCTACGGCGGGCCCGTACACGCCATCCATGGCGAGGCGGTCCATCGTTTCGGAGCAGTTAGGACAGTTCATGGAAGGCATCGGCGTCATCTTGGAAGCGTCGGTCTTGATGTATCCAATCCTCTGGCAATACTGAAGCTAGCCCTCGCTGTGTCCATAGCTCTTCCGCCGACGCCATGACCACGCCTCAGGAACCCGACGGTTCCGCCGCCTACCAGCCCGTCGCCTGCTCTCTCCACGACCACTACGAAGCGTGGTCGGTGCGTAGAACCCTACTGACCGTCGTCTGGTCGGATGGGCACAAGACAGAGGCATCCCACCTGGTGCGCATTGTAGACGTTCGCGTGGCCGACGGCGCCGAATACCTCGTCCTCTCGGACGACACCCAGATCCGGCTCGACCACATTGTCAGGGTGACTCCGGAGTCGTCTCCCTAGTGGACGATGTTTCGCTCACGGAGATGAGCGCTCACCGCCGAGACGAGAAGATCGTGTATGCGATAACGATGCCCCGCATCACGCTCCAGTGTCTCTTCAGACGAGGACCCACTCACAGCAGCAATGAGTCGTCGATTCATGAGTGACTCCAGGATCTGAGCACTCTGACTGCGTGAGATTCTGAAGATCCGGTCGTGCTCGGCGAGGGTCAGCGTCCGGTGCTCGAGAAAGGCCTTGAGCGTAAACGCCTGAGTCAGGGAAAGAGATTCGAGCGCCGAGAAGTCCGGCCGTGTAGGCGACCGAATAATCAGTCCCTCGGACTGCTCGAAGTCACAACTCTGGAGCCATTGGAACAGAGCCAGCCGCATATGGCCGGACGACGTCCTCGCGAGTTGCTCGAAGAAGTCGTCGGCGAGAACCGATCGTACCGCCTCCGGACTCGTGGCCTTGCGCAACCTTCTCTTCAGCAAGCGCTTGCCCTTCGGCTCGGCATACTGGAGAGGCAAGCCTGATCGACGATGCCTGAGCGTGACCGCGGCACGGATCTCGACAGCGTCGAGCCCGGAGAGTTCCGAGCTGTCGATCTGCGCCACGGCGGTCGGCGCCGCAACGGCGACCTGCTGCCATGCCGAGAGGGTGATACCACAGACCCAGAGGACGTGCGTCTCCGTCTCGGTGAGAAAGGTCAGTGTGCGATCCATCAGTTCGACCCCACCGGGCACTCTCAAGAAGAGGTGCTCCAGATTGTCGATGATCACCAGCCTCGGCAGAGTGCCCTCGGCTGACACGCGAATACTCGCCGCCAGATCCTGAAGCGATTCAACCTCCGGAAGACCAAGGGCGCCAGCGACAGCAGTAGCCCATTCGGCCTCGCTCTCGATCCGCACCAAGGGCCTCAGAACGGCACTGCGCGCACCCTCTCCCGACAGCTGTCGCTCGAGCGCGTTCAAGAAGCTGCTCATTCCACAGCCGGGACGTCCCCGTAACAGGAGCGCTCCGGCCTCGCCCGCTTCGAACCGGCGCCACCGAGCCGTCACGTCCGACAGATCCTGCTCACGTCCCACCAGAAAGGTGGGCTCGGTCAGCGGCTCGAGCGTGAAGAGGCGCTGATACACCGGAGGCATCTCCCGCATCATTGCGGCCGCGTCGGCCAGCAGGCGCACCATTCGTGCCGACGCGACCTCTTCGCCAGACGAACCCGCGACCATTCGGCTCCCAGCGCGATATCCCTGGCGCCCGAGACGGCGCGCACGCACGCCGTAGTAGCGCAGGCGGCGCAACCCGCGACTGACCTTGGGGCCCCAGCGCTCGGTTACCCACGCCCACGCCTCGGTGAGCCGCGACTGCGCCGCGAGCATTTGGGCCTGAACCCCTCCCGCTGCCACGCGATCGATCAGACTCAGGGCGCCGTCTCCGATCTCTTCCGTCAGAAAATCATCAGTCGCCACGAACGCGCCCTCAATCTCGCCGACCTCCTGCCGCAGAGATTCCGCGATATTTCGCAGCGCATCTTCGACCAACTTCGGAGCGTGCTCCAACCCGGCTTCGGCCTCGTCGCCTTCGAGCTCCTCACTGGCAGATTCGAAGGCGAAGCCGAAGACGTTTTCAAGCTCCTCTACGTTCGCTCGGAGTCGCTCCACGGCCTCCTTGAGGTCGACCGTCGACAGGCGAATGCGCTCGATGCGCAGAACATCGAACGATTGGCGAGCGAGGTGTTGGAGTGGCAGCGGTCGCGCCTCCACCCTGAGGCGACGGCTTTTCACCGACGTGTTGGGTGGAGTGAGGAGCAGTTCGTTGGGCGACTGGCGCACCATCGCCGTCAGAGCCTCGACCACGGATTGAGCACCCCCGTCGAGGATCGCCTCCACCGCCTCCGTCTCGGGAACCGCCGAGCTGGCCGGCGGACGCCCGGTTACGATCCGTTCGCGGAACGACTCGAGCGCCGACTTCAATGAAGTGGGGTCGCCCGAGGTCGGCACCTCCGTACACCACGCCTCCAGCTCATCCGCGACCACGCGAAGCTTCCGAATCGGCTCGAGGCACTCCTCCTCGAAGCGCTGTAGAAGTCTACGGCGCACTGCGGACGCACCGGCGAGCATCCCCAACAGGGTGGAGTACAGAGTGAGTCGAGTGCCGACGCCTTCATCCAGCACGGTGAGCCCATCGCAAACACGCGCTACACCAGGGAGCTCCCAGGTCGTGTCCGTTTCGAGCTCCGGTGAGTAGACGAATCCTCCAGCAGCGCCAAGATCCGACGCCATATGCGCTCGGAATTCGTCGAGCAGCGGTCTGTTCTCGTCCTCAGAGGCTCCGGTCGGGAGCGTTGATGCCAGCCTTTCGAGTTCCTTCTGAAGTGCCTGCGCCGCCTCGGTCGCGCCGGTCCACACTGCCGCTGGATCTCGCTCCTCCGCCTGCGCCGCGCGAACCAGTAGCGCGAGAATCGCATCGGCCCACGTGATCCATGCCCGTTCGAATTCCTGCCCCCAGGCGCCCCAATCCAGGGCTGCGCGTCGCGCGGCATCGTCTACGGCGGGGAGGAGTCGGATTCGCAGGTGCCGCTGAGCTACGGCACGCACCGGGAGAGATCGCACGGTCCCCGATCGACGCCGCGCACCGAACGCGCGTGCCATCCCCTTCTTGAAGCGCCGCACTCGTCCGTCGGACGGGTGACGCTGCATACCCTCTGGCGACCACGGTACGTCCGCCCGCTCGGGCAAGGCGCCTACAGCCTCGACCGCAGCATGCATCGCAGCGGTCAATCGCCCCGTGATGATCGACGCCGGCGCCCGGGCACCGAAGTGGAGCGAGAACGCATCCAGGATCTCTGCGGCGGTGTGTCGGTAAGTGAGCAGCCGCTCCGAGCGATCGGCTCGAGCCTCGGGAGCAGGCCCTTCGAGCCCGCTCTCCACCATCGCGAGCCGATGATCTTCGATACCACGCGCCAGAGTCGCGATCAGTCCCGACTCGATGCTCTGGTCGATCGCGGCCCACGTGTCCGCGAAAGGGTCGAATACTGCAGAGAGAGCCTGGCCCTCCGCCGTGTCGTCCGCCGGGGGAGTCGCGCCTACGGACCCGGTGATCGACGCCTCGACGGGATCGGGGGCCTCGACGGGATCAGGGGCCTCGGGCAGCACGGTGTCAGGGCTATCCGACATCTGGTCCTCCCGAGACACCTTCGTCCATGCCACCGCCGACCGGGTCTTCTGCGCGATCCGACGGTACCGCTGCGCGGTGCTCGTCCGCTTCAGCCGCCGCGACAACGCCGGTGCGATAGACCAGATCCCAGCGCATATGATCCATCCGAAGCAGGCCGGCTTCGCGGAACCCGGCGCGCGCACGCTCCGTCACGTCGCTCTGAAGGAGGAACTCGAGGCGGGGATCGAGGACGTATGCCTTGACCCGCACTCTGGTCAGGAAGGTCTCCTTGAAGACGTCGGATACGAGCACGACAATCGGCTTCTTCAGAAAGACGTACCGCGATCCCGAGGCGGCCTCGAACGCAATGCGCTTCGCTTCGGCCTCGTCAGCCCACCCGGGCAGATAGAGGTCCGTAACCACCTGACAGTTCAGCTCGCCGGCGTTGGCGTTGGCCACCTGCTGATCCACCATCTGGGCGTTGGGCACGGTCACCAGGTTGTCATCCGGGGTCACGATGCGGGTAGAGCGGAGGCCGATCGATACGACCTCCCCATAGGTGCCACCAATCGAGATCTTATCACCCGCCTGGAACGGCTGGTCGAACACGAGAATGAAGCCACCAAAGAGATTCTTCAGCAGGTCCTGCGCCGCGAATCCGACTGCGACTCCGACCGCAGCAGCGGCCGCGACCACTCCCTGTGCGTCCACCTGAAAGATCACGCGGACGATGAAGTAGGCCGTAAACACCCACAGAACGATCCTGATGATCGGGACGAGGCGCTTGTAGGTGAGGCGTCGGCGGGCGTTTCGCTCCGCGAGTGTGTCGAGGAGCCAGACCAGGCCGCGCACCAGGAGGTTCACGATCGCAATCACTACGATCGACCAAACGACGGCCAGGCCAAAGTTGCGTACCAGCTGACGAGCCTCACCGGGGCGACCTGGAGAACCGACGCTGTCGGAAGATGCCGTAGCGGTCTCGGATCGCCCCCCCTCCTGGACGGTTCCCGTCGTACTCGGTCCACCGGCCACGGCCATGGAATCGAAGCGACGATTCAGCGCCTCCTGGGCTGCAATGAGACGATCCAGACGCACATCCAGGGATGCGTTCGCAGCCACCTCAGCGGGCTCGGGCACCTCGACCTGCGAGACGCCGTCGTCGAGCGTGTCGGGCAGAGAGTCGGCCTCCTCCAGACGGGTAGGCGCCGCCCCCACCGAGTCGCGTGGGATCGCGGCCTCCCCCGCGGGCGTCGCATCGGCTCCCGCAGAGGTAACGATCTCGGCGACGGAATCTCCCGACTCGGCATCTGACGGCTCCCCAAACCCGAAGCTCGGTCGCTCGATCCCACATGCCACACAGCCGACCACCACGGTGGCCGCGATCAGGGTTCGGCGAAACGAGCGCACACTAGCTCCGGGAAGGAAGGGAATCGGCCGACAAGCTACGTGGAGGCTACACGAATGCCCACCGGTGCGCTCGCACACGGGGGTCCACGAAGCTCGTGCGTGGACGGGACCAACCTCCCTATCTTCGAGAGGCAGCCCGAAGTCGTCCTCAGTCCCACCTCTCCAGGCCCCGCGTGCAAACTCAACTCTTCGTCGCGACCAACCCGCCTCATCGTGAGGTGGACCAGCACGCCGTGGCCAGTCTGCTCGGCCTCGAGGTCCAGGCCACCAGCCTCAAGATCGGATTTCCTGCTCCTGAAGTGCTGGCTGCCACGGATCCCGACCCGGCCCGCGACTTCGCCGAGCGCATGCACGATACGGGGCTCAGTGTGACGCTCTTCGACGGCAAGGACCTCGCAGTCCTGCCGTGGCCCGAAGTCGCCTCGTCGTTCGCCCTGCGCCCCGAAGGGCTCGAGGCCCAGGTCAACCAATCCATGGTAACCGTCCCCTGGGATACGCCGGTGACCGCTGTGTACTGGAAGCCTCCACCAGACTTCGCCAGCCCCGTCGTGCCCGTGGGGGTGCTGAAGGCATTGAGTGGCCCAGACCTCACGGAGGCCGTCCAGTTTCAGGCGGGAATCGATCTGTTCTACTCGGAGCTCGGTGAAGTCCGACGGATCTCCATTGTCCGTGGGGTCACCGACTTCGGCGGACTGGACGGTCTCGGCGCTGGCTCGCCGACAGAACAGCTCGAACTCATGCTCTCCGAGCTCGACCGTCGTTTCGATCTGCCGACGATCGACACACGGCTCGAAAACGTCCGGCCGAGGCAGCGCTTCGCGATGGGCGACGACACCTTCGACATGGATATGAGGAAGCTGTTCTCCTACGGCACCCTGCTCCTCAGGCAAGCGCTGATGGCAGTTTCTCCAGAGCTCGGGGGGCTGACCCAGTACGAACTCGGGTGCCGCGTTGCCTACGTCCTGAATCGCGCCCGTCAGACCGGGTAAAGGGCAGCGAGCTCCCTTAGCACTGCGCGGGACGCGGAGTCGGCTCAGGCGTTGAGTTCCGGCGACCAAGCAGGCCTCCGATCCGGCGGTTGGCCTCACTGCGGAGCTGCCTCTCGGCTTCTTCTTCCGCTTTGTCTTGCATCACACCCATTGTGGCCCGCACGAGCTGCGAGCCCGGCGCAGACTGCTGCACCTCCTGCATCAACTCCCCGGCTTCCAGATAAGCGCCGTAGTCGAGAAGGCACAGCGCCTCGGAGAACTTCACCATCGTCTCGAGGTCGTCGATCCGGTTCGCCTCCTGCTGCGCGGACAGACTCGCCTGTTCTTCCTCGGTCAAGACAAGCTCAAAGCCCTGCACGAGTTGCTCGGCGAGGCGCTGCTGAAGCTCGAAGAGAGTCTCCTGCTGCCCCGTCACCTCGGCGGTCGTAACAATCTCGGAGGTCTCGACCTTGGCAATCCGGGTGTCGAGGCGCATGTCCGGATCTACGGTGAGAAAGGCTCCCGCGACCACATACTGCGCTCCGAGCATCATCCCCACGGTCTGCGCCGACTCCGGGTCGACGTATCCGGATTGCTGAAAGTCCAGCTCTGCGAGGAGCTCATCGAGGCGTTCTCGCTCGACCAACCGGATCCGCTCGATCGCCGAAAGATCCGAGATCATCATGCTCGAGAAGGCTCGTCCCAGGTGCTCGTACCGCTCGTCACCCGTGTTGTTGTCGTACTGGAGAACCGCAACGATACGCTTCTCACTCTCCTGAGCGTCGAGCGTACCAACAGGGAGAAGTGCGATCGGGAGAAACAGCGATGCTAGGCGGCTCGGACGTAGGCGACGCATAGGCTGGTCGGCTGTAGGCATACGGGGCAGCGATTTCGGCCCCTCAAGCAAAGGAAAAGGCCGTCCCACTATCGGGTCCCGCAAGTCCGACTGTACTTCGGCCTTCAGTGCAGGACGGCGATCACCGCAAGCACCATCGGGCGCTGCTCGGCGACGAAGTCAGCCAGGGTGACGCGAACGACCTCGAGCTGCTCCTCCTTTTCCTCGAGTCCAGCAACCATCTGATCGCGAAGATTGGTCCACCGATTCATACTCTTTTCGATCGAGTTACCGCACGACGTCGCCTCTTCAGGCGTGGTGACGGTGACGGTCTCGGTCTTGGTGATCAGCCCCTGAGCCGCGGCTCTCGCCGTGTGATCATAGAGGATGTCGACCGGGAGCTTGGGATTCTTCGCCTCCGCAAGCTTCCTGACCTTCACAACCACTTCTTCGAGCCGCGTGATCTCGGTCTTTTTCTGCTTCAACTCCTCTTCGACCTCCTTCTCGATCACCTTCACGCCTGCCCGGGTAATCTTCGCGAGCTCGTCGGAAACGAAGGCGACTGGGTCCGCGCTGTTGACCGTCATCTCGGTCCAACGGAGAACATCACCGGCTTCGGCGAGGGCCCGGCGGAGCTGATCGGTCTGGCGCACGTTCAGTCGTCCGTCCTGGCTGATTCGGATCAACGCGAGTGCCGCGACCTGTCGACCCACACGCCGGAACTCAGCGGAACGAGGAGAAGGCCTCTCGATAACCGGGGCCTTCGTCTTTGCCTTCGGGGAGATACAAACCTTCCAAGCTGCGGTAAACCGACACTCGCCCCTACGGGCGGAACCGGGAAATGTACTGAAATTGGGCGTTCGTGACTACCCCTCATACCCCAAATGGGGCCTCCGAGGGAGGGCGTGAAGCTCTTTCTGTCGCGTCGGGCTACACGTTGAACTTGAAGAGCATGATGTCCCCGTCCGAGACGACATACTCTTTCCCCTCCTGGCGCAGACGTCCCTTGTCACGGGCCTCTTTCCAGGTGCCGACGTCGTCGAAATCGGTAACGTGGATCGTCTCCGCCTTGATGAAGCCGCGCTCGAAGTCGGTGTGAATCGTGCCAGCGGCCTGGGGAGCGGTGCTTCCCGCCCGAATCGTCCACGCCCGACTCTCGTTGGGGCCGGTCGTGAAGAACGTCTGCAAGCCCAGCAACTCGTATCCGGCGCGAATCAATCGATTCAGTCCGCTCTCTGGAAGTCCCAAATCCTCCAGAAATGCCTGACGCTCATCCTCCTCGAGTTCGGCGAGTTCGGACTCGATCGCGCTGCAGATGCTCACCACGCCCTCCTGGGCGTCGGGTCCATCCGAGGTAATCGCCGCACGCAGCTGCTCTGTCCATTCGTTGTCGCCC
>JBDGVS010000021.1:0-15096 GCA_039585535.1 Gemmatimonadota bacterium
CCCCGGGGACGCCGCGGGTACTTCGCTGGATCCGGGATCAGGGGTACCACCCCGTGGTCGCGCACCCTGAGCGATACGTAGGTGTGCTCGACCAGCCGGACCTCCTGCGCCGCTGGAAGGACGCAGGGGCGTACTTGCAGGTTAATTACGGCTCATTCGTCGGCCGGTACGGAGCGGCGCCGCAGAGTATCGCCTACCAGATCATGGAAGCCGGACTCGCGGACTACCTCAGCTCGGACTTTCACGGGCAGTCCGGACTGAAGCTCTACAAGCGAGAGGCCTGGGAGGCGTTGAGTGACGGAGGTAGCACCGACCTGCTGGAGACGCTTTGTCGGGTGAATCCGTCTCGACTCATCGAGGGGCTGGAGCCTCTCCCGGTCGCGCCTCTCCCCGCCAGCTCTCGCCTCTTTCAGCGAATCCGCACAATGATGCGACGGCGAAATCGGAGTGTCCGCGGGCGCGTCCGATGAACTTCAAGGGATCAGATTCGTGCAACCATTGATCGACCTGTCCGGAAAGAATGCGATCGTCACCGGCGCTTCACGGGGCGTAGGACGAGCCACCGCGATCCTCCTTGCGCGTGCGGGGGCGTCCGTCGGAATCGGCTTTCGAAGTCGCGAAGCCGAGGCCGCCGAGGTGGTCGAGGCGTGTCAGGCTTTGGGCGTCCATGCCTGGGCGGAGCAGGGTGACCTGTCTCGACGAGATGACGTCGAGGCCCTTT
The DNA here is from genome assembly GCA_039585535.1 of Gemmatimonadota bacterium. Classification (GTDB taxonomy): domain Bacteria; phylum Gemmatimonadota; class Gemmatimonadetes; order Longimicrobiales; family Gaopeijiaceae; genus UBA2589. The sequence continues at coordinate 722 of JBDGVS010000021.1, forward strand.
TCGCTCGGGGTGATACGGAGTTCGACGGACTGGACTTCTTTGTGGGCAACCATGGAATCTGGCCTCCCCGCGATGCTGCGCTCGCCGACATGGACGATGAGCAGTGGCATCGGACGATGGACGTGAATCTCCACTCCATCTTCTACTCGTGCCGGGCAGCCGCGCGCCGCCTCCGAGACCATGGGCGCATCGTACTGGTCGGGAGCACGGCCGGTCAGCGCGGAGAGGCGTTCCATGGAGACTATGCCGCGACCAAGGGAGCGATGATTTCTCTGGTGAAGGGCTTCTGTGTCGAGCTGGGGTCGAGGGGTGTGACGGTCAATGTCGTCGCTCCGGGGTGGATCGATACCGAGATGTCCGCGGGGACGCTGGTGGGTGACGGCCGTGCGTCCGTGGAGGCCTCGATCCCGATCGGACGGATTGCGACGGCCGAAGATGTAGCCGGGCCCATCGTGTTTCTCTGTTCCGAGCTAGGGCGGCACTGCACCGGTGAGATACTCAACGTCAACGGCGGCGCGGTTCTGGTCGGATGAAGTCTGTCCGTCCGGTGGCACCTCCCGCGGTCCGCTGGATCACCCGGACGCTCGAAGACGCCGGCTTCGAGACCTGGACGGTCGGGGGCGCGATCCGCGACGCGCTTCTCGGGCACCCGCACGGGGATTGGGACCTCGCGACGCGCGCGACCCCGGGTGATATGCGCCGGATTTTTCGGCGCACCGTTCCGCTTGGCGTCGAGCACGGCACGATCGGTGTGCTGGCCCGTGATGGAACGATGTATGAGGTCACGACCTTCCGAAAAGATGTGGAGACCGACGGTCGCCACGCGGTCGTCGCGTTCGCTCAGTCCATTCAAGAGGACCTGGGTCGCCGAGACTTCACGATCAATGTGATCGCATGGCACGTTCTTCGAGACGAATTCTACGATCCGTTCGAGGGTGCACGGGATCTCCGGGCCGGGATTCTTCGGACGGTGGGGGAGGCGGAAGAACGCTTCCGCGAGGACTACCTGCGAATCCTTCGCGCACTGCGCTTCGCCGGACGTTTCAACCTCTCGATTCATGAGGATACCTGGTCGGCGCTGGAAGGGCTCGTGGGTCACCTCTCGTCGCTGTCACCGGAACGGGTTCGCGAAGAACTGCTCAAAGTGCTCGGGCAGGATCGGACGCCCAGTCGTTCACTACGCCTCTACGCGACCTCGGGGGCACTCGCGGTGCTCTACCCGGAGTTGGAGGAGTCCCTCTCTGGCGAGGAGTGGGAGAAAGCCCTGGGGCGCGTCGATCACCTTCCGCGCGGGCGGCCCCACCTCAGGCTCTCTGCCCTGCTCCGTGGGGTTCCGCAGGATCGCGCGGCCGCGCTGCTGATGCGGATGAGGCTCTCCAATGCACAAACCGACGAGGCTGCGCGGCTCGCCAGCGCCGATCCGTTACCGGGTGCAGAGGCCTCGGACGCCGATGTTCGGCGTTGGCTCGGTCGATGCGGGCCGTATCGGTTGGAGCGGCTCGCCCGGATCGACATGGCCGGGGCTCGTTTCGCTGCCGAGTCGAGCACCCCTGGCCCGACTCCAGGGGAGGTTGTGAGCGCCTGGCGTCGCGCCCGAGAGATCCGTCGGAGTCGGCCCCCGCTTGTGGTGGGGGATCTGGCGTTCGGTGGTCGCGACCTCATGCGGCTCGGATTCAAGCCTGGGCCGATGTTCGGCAGTGTGCTGGAACGTCTCCTTGATTGGGTGCTCGACGATCCGGGACGAAACGAGCCGGAGCTGCTCGAAGCCGAGGCACGACGGATCCTCGATGAGAGCCCGGCGCCCGATGGCTGACCTGGACCTCTTCGGCGAAGCGCCGACCACCGGTGAGGAGTCGATCGACCTGAACGCCCCGCTGGCGGCTCGGATGCGCCCCCGGACCCTGGCGGAGTTCAGGGGCCAGGACCACCTGCTCGGCGAGGGGCGGGCCGTGCGCGCCATGCTCGACTCAGGACGGGTCGGCAGCATGATCCTGTGGGGCCCTCCTGGAAGTGGCAAAACCACGCTCGCTCGGCTACTGGCGGCCGAGTCCGGGGTGAGGTTCGTCGCCTTCAGCGCGGTTACCGAGGGGGTCGCGCGTGTCCGGGAGATCATAAAGGAAGCCGGGGAACGAAAGCGGGCGACGGGGCGGCAGACGATCCTTTTTTGCGATGAGATTCATCGTTTCAACAAGGCGCAGCAGGACGCGTTTCTGCCGCATGTAGAGGCAGGCACCGTGATTCTCGTGGGAGCGACGACGGAGAACCCGTCGTTCGAGGTCGTGCGGCCCCTCCTCTCGAGGGCACCGGTGTACGTGCTCGAATCTCTCTCCGCCGAGGCGATCCGGGGAATCCTCGACGACGCGCTTGCCGCGGATCACGGCCTCGGCGGGCTCGGCGTCGTCGCTTCGGAGGAGGCGCTCGACTTCATCGCCGAAGCCTCGGACGGTGACGCGCGCAGGGCGCTCGGGGTGCTCGAGGCTGGCGCGCATCTGGCGGGTGACGCCGGGGCCCTCGATCTCGAATCCGCCCGCGAGGCTCTTCAGCACCGATTCGCTACGTACGACAAGTCCGGAGAGGAGCACTACAACCTCATTTCGGCCCTTCATAAGGCGGTGCGAGGCAGTGATCCGGACGGGGCGCTGTATTGGCTCGCCCGAATGATCGATGGTGGGGAGGATCCGTTGTATATCGCCCGCAGGCTGGTTCGGATGGCGGCGGAGGACATCGGGCTCGCAGACCCCGGGGCCCTCGCCACCACGATCGCGGCTCGCGACGCCTATCACTTCCTCGGTTCACCGGAGGGCGACCTCGCGCTCGCTCAGGCCGTTCTCTATCTGGCCACGGCACCGAAGTCGAACCGAGCGTATGCCGCATGGAAGCACGCGTCTCAGAGGGCTCGCGAGACTCCCTCGGCGCCCGTGCCTCTTCATATCCGGAACGCCCCCACCGGGCTCATGAAGGAGCTGGGCTACGGTTCGGGCTACCAGTACGATCCGGAGGAGGAGGACGGGGTGTCGGATCAGACCTACCTGCCTGAAGCGATGAAGGGAGAGCGCTTCTACGAACCGGGTCGCTTCGGATTCGAGAAGACGATTGGAGAGCGGCTTCGCTGGTGGGCCGAACGTCGGGAGCAGAAACGTCAGGGAGACGTCTGACGTGGCCTGTGTGCCGGGGGCGGGCCATGTGCGTACCGTCCAACTCAGCCCCTACTAGCTGAACGACTCCTTGGGTATCGTTGTCCTGACGCTCCCTCGGGAATCGGCCGCGGGCGGCCGGAGGTGATTGATCCCGACCCAACTCATCGATCTCAAGACGCCGGTCGAACGCGCTCTTCTCGTAGGCGCACCCGAACGCGCGACATCGAGAGACCTGGCGGACGACCACCTGCTGGAACTCGGACGTCTTACGGACACGGCCGGAGGCACGGTCGTGGGAACGCTCGTGCAACGTCTGAACTCACCGAACCCGCGGTACTATCTGGGGGAAGGGAAGGCGCGTGAGCTGTCGGATCTCGTCCAGGAGCGAGAGGCCAATCTCGTCATCTTCGACGAAGAACTGAGCCCGGCGCAGGGGAAGAACCTCGAGGAACTGATGGGTGTCCGAGTGATGGACCGCTCTGAACTCATCCTCGACATCTTCGCGACGCGCGCTCGTTCGAGTGAGGCCCGCATGCAGGTGGAGTTGGCCCAGCTTCAATACCTTCTCCCGCGCCTGCGTCGTATGTGGACTCACCTGTCGCGCATTCGGGGCGGCATCGGTCTCCGGGGACCGGGAGAGACACAGCTCGAGACCGACAGGCGCCTCATCGGGCTCCGAATCCGTGACCTCCGTCGGAAACTCGAGCGGGTGGCGAACGCCCGTGCGATCCAGCGGCGGGCTCGAGAGGGAAGCTTCCAGGTGTCGCTCGTGGGGTACACCAACGCCGGGAAGTCATCACTCCTCCGGGCCCTGTCCGGCGCAGACCTCTTCGTAGAGGACCGTCTCTTCGCCACTCTGGACTCCGCCACCCGCGGTGTCGACCTGGGGTCTGGTTACGAGGCGCTGCTTACGGATACCGTCGGTTTTATCCGCAAGCTGCCCCACCATCTGGTGGCCTCGTTCCGTTCCACGCTCGAGGAGGCACGAGCCTCCGACGTCCTGCTCCACGTGATCGATGCGTCGCATCCCGATTGGGAGGAACAGCGCGAGGTGGTACTGGAAGTGCTTGGCGAGCTGGGCCTGGTTGGTCACGATAAAATACTGGTATTCAATAAGATAGATCGCTTGACTTCAGGTGATGTCGAGTCGCTGCGGCTCAGGGTGCGTGCGCTTGAGCCGACGCCTGCAGTATTCGTCTCCGCGCATGACCCGCCGACGTTGGAGGCTCTTCGGGAGACACTGCGTGCGCGAGTTCAGAGCCGTCTGTCTCACGTAGTGATGGGTATCCCGTTCGCGGACGGCGAGGCGATTGCTACGGTGTATCGTGAGGGCGAAGTCATGGCTCGCTCGGATGAGACCGATCACGTTTCGTTGACCGCTCGGATCCCTCAGGGGGTGCTGGGGCGTCTCAAGGCCCGCGAGGGTATCGTCGTCGAAGAGGTGGCCTGATGGCGAGCGTTGCGATCATTGGACCCGGCCGACTGGGGCTCGCCCTCGCGGCTGCCTTCGAGCAGGGCCGCGCGGTGGAAGAAGTCGTTGTCTTCGGACGCCATCGTGAAGCGCCGGACCATCCTGTGCTTCGGGCGGAGGGAGTCCGGTACGTGCACGGCCTCGAACCACTGCCCGGCGATTGCCAGGCGGTATTCCTGACCGTGCCCGATGAGGCGGTCCCGGAAGTCGCATATTCACTGGCTGGCCAGGGAGAGGCCCCGGCGGGCTGTGCTGCTCTCCACGTCTCGGGAATCCTGCCGACGGACGTTATGGAGCCACTGCATCACCGCGGATACGGGGTAGGGAGTTTTTATCCGTTGGTCGTGCTGACGGACCCGGCGCGGGGCGCGTCTCGTTTTGTGGACTCGTGGGCAGCTGTGACGGCGGCTCCGGAGACGTTTCGGAGGACTCAGCTGTTGGCCGACGCGATCGGGGTCGACGTTTTCGCCGTCCCGGCGTTCCGGCGCCCGCTATTCCATGCGGCGATTGCGCTCGTTCAGGGAGCAATCGTTCCCACGCTCATGCACTCATCAGCCCTTCTGCAGCAGGCCGGAGTCGACTCTGCCGAGGCACTGCCCGCGCTGACGGCTCTGGCGCGCAGCACTCTGGATGCGCTGGAGGAGGGAGGTGTGTCGATGGCCGCGTCCGGGCCTGTGGCTACGGGGGATGTCGAGACGACGGCGCTGCACTTGCGTGCGCTTGATGCCGCCGATCAGCGGACCTACGCGGTGCTCGCCCGTGAGTTGTTGCGCCTTGCAGAGAGAGAAGGGGCCGACGGATATGTTCCGGGAGCCGAGGTTCGCGGAGCAGTCGAAGAACTGTTGGACCGATACGCAGCACCTGAATCCACCGGAGTCGGAGCGGGGCAATAGCGATGCGGCTGTTTGTGAACATCGACCACGTAGCGACGGTCCGGCAGGCACGCCGGACGGATGAGCCGGACCCTGTTCGGGCTGCGGTTCTCGCTGAACTGGGCGGAGCAGACGGAATAACGATCCATTTGCGCGAAGATCGACGTCACATTCAGGATCGCGACGTCGACGTGCTCATGAAGACGGCACGCACTCCGGTGAATCTGGAGTTGGCGGCCTCGTCGGAGATCCTCGGTCTCGCCGTCGCCTGGCGCCCCATGCAGGTGACGCTCGTCCCTGAAAAGAGGGAGGAGGTAACGACCGAAGGCGGGCTTGCCCTGACCGACGCGGCCCAGCGCGCGCCGACCGAGGAAGCTCTGCATGCCCTCTCCGAGGTCGGAATCCGAACCTCACTCTTTATCGATCCCGATCCGGAGGCGATTCGGATCTCCCGGGAGTTGGGGGTCGACGCGATCGAGCTTCATACGGGCGAGTATGCGAATGCTTTGGGCGCCGAGCGCGCGGAGCAGCTGGAGCGACTCGCCCGTGCCTCTGAGGCCGCGCACGCGCTGGGCCTCGCGGTGCATGCCGGGCACGGTCTGACGTACGAGAACGTCGCTCCGGTAGCGGCGATTCCAGAGATCGAAGAGCTCAACATCGGGCATAGCGTGGTTTCCAGGGCCGTGTTCATCGGGATGGAACGTGCGGTGCGTGACATGAGCGACATCCTTCGGCGGGCACGGGGTCGATGAAGCATCTGGGCAAGGCCGTCTTCGGCATCGCCGTCACGGTTTTTCTGCTCTGGTTCGTGCTCAAGGACGTCGACGTCGGTCAGGTCGTGTCCGAGATCGCTCGGGGGAACTTCCTCCTGCTCGCCGCCTCGATCTCCGTCGCAACGTTCGGCTTCCTGATCCGTGCGTTCCGATGGAAGGTCCTCCTCGCTCCCGTGCGCCGGGACACGGCCCTGCGATCCCGCTTCGCAGGCGTCTCCATCGGCTTCATGGCGAACAACGTCTTGCCGGCCCGAGTCGGAGAGTTCGCCCGTGCCTACGCGTTGAGCCGGCTCGAGCCTGTGAGTGCGACTGCAGCGTTCGGCAGCCTTGTCGTCGAGCGCTTCATGGATGGCGTCATTCTCCTGCTCTTTCTCGTCGTTCCGGTGCTGACGCCGGGCTTTCCTTCGGTGGAGGCACTCTCGCAGGGCTCGGGGAGGGCGATGTTCCAGTTCGCCATCGCGCTCGTTGTGGGCGTCCTGCTCTTCCTGGTCGTCATGGCTGCCTTGCCGGGCCTGTTCATCTCGGTTGCCGAGCGAATTACGGCGTTCCTTCCCGAACGCCTTCGGGACAAGGTCATGGGCGCGGTGCGGGGGCTGCTCGGGTCCATTGCCATCATGCGAGACCCGAGGCTCCTCGCTGCGGGCTTTGCATGGTCGCTGTTCTTCTGGACCTGGCACGGGCTCTCGTTCTGGCTGGGCATGCTCGCGTTCGGAATCGATACCGGATTCGTCTCGGCGATCTTCACCGAGGCGGTGGTCGGATTCGGGGTTGCGATCCCCTCGGCACCGGGCTTTTTCGGGACGTTCCACTTCGCGGCGAACTTCGCGCTCACCACGGTCTACGGTGTGCCCGAGGCAGAGTCACTGGCGTTCGCGTTCGCGTACCACTTCGGCGGCTGGATCCCGATCACGGTCATCGGTCTCTGGTTTGCATGGCAGCTCGGACTCTCTCTCGGGGATGTGGGGGCCGCCGAAGGTCAGATCGAGGAGGCCCTGGAGGAGGTGGGTGGTGAGGGGATCGACCGGACGCCGGCTCCGTGACGAGCCCTCTGACGCGGTCGATCGAGGCGCCGGCGAAGATCAATCTCTTCCTCCGCGTACTGCACCGAAGGGAAGACGGCTTCAGAGAGCTCGAGACACTCTTCCAGATGCTCGACGTAGCTGACGACGTGCGGGTCCGCTTTGACCCTGCGGGTCCGTCAGGCGTGGTCACGCTCGATGTAGATGGGCCCGATCTGGGAGCGGTCGAGGACAACCTTGCCGTTCGTGCAGTGCGAGCGTTCATGGCCGCGTCGGGGGTGCGTGGATCGGTTCATGTCTCGCTGCTCAAGCGAATCCCCGCAGGCGGGGGACTCGGTGGCGGTTCGTCCGATGCCGCCGCGGTGTTGAGGCTCCTGGCGGAGCTCATCGCTGAGCTACCGAAGGGCTCGAGTCTCCCGGAGGCCGGGCTCCACACAATCGCCACCAACCTCGGGTCAGACGTTCCCTTCTTTCTCGGAGTCACTCCGCTCGCTCTCGGTCGCGGTCGCGGAGAGGTCCTGTCGCCGCTTCCGGCGCTCCCTGCCGTCCCGGTCGTGCTTGCCCTCCCGCCGGTCCACGTATCGACTGCCGAAGCCTATTCCGCATTGGCGGCATCGCCGGCCGCGGAAGCTGTGGTCCAGCCGCGGTCGGACGACATCGTTGCCGATCTGGACTGGGCACGGATTGCGACGCTCGCGGAGAACGACTTTGAAGGGATCGCAACGGCAGGGTATCCTGCGATCGCCCGTTCGATCGAGGGTCTGCGTGGCGCGGGTGCCCGGGTCGCGCTCCTTTCCGGGAGTGGCGCAGCGGCGTTCGGTGTCTTCGAGTCGTCCGCAGCGGCCGCTGTGGCAGCCACGACTCTCGAGTCGGAACTGGGGTGGCCGTTCGTCGTTACCGCGACCCGGGATGCCCCTCCTCAATCGATGAAGGGTTGAACCTCGGACCGGGTCTCCGGTACGATTCGACCTGATGGCCCGTCGTCTAATGGCAGGACACCAGTCTTTGGAACTGGTTGTGGTGGTTCGAATCCACCCGGGCCAACTCTTGTCCCTGCTTTTCGGTCTCGTACTGAGCGTCGCGATTGCGCTGGCTCCGGTGGGCGCCAGCGGCCAGTCCTCCTCGGAGGCACCCGATACGATCCGGGTGGTGCCCGGAGTCAACGACGTCGTCGGGATGGCGCGAGCCGCTCAAGCCGAATTCGAACGCCGCCGCCTGCGCCACCTGCCGCGCGTCTACGAGACTCCAGGTGGGCGTTGCGACGAGAACGTCGGACGATTCTGTACGTGGTATGGCGAGGGCGAGTGGTACCCGGTGCCGGAGGCCCCGGAGATCATCCGGATGAGAAACGAGCTCGTCGAACGACTCGACGAGTTGCAGCGAATGGCGCCGGACAGCGACTGGATACTCGGCCAACGAGTCTGGTACCGTGCCGAGGGCGAGGATTGGGACGGCGCCCTGGTCGCGGCGCAGGAGTGCCGAGGCGCTGAGCCGTGGTGGTGTCGGGCGCTGGAGGGCTTCTCATTGCACGGACTCGGGGCGCACGAAGCGGCGGAGGTTGCCTTCGAAGACGCACTTTCCTTGATGGACGAGGAGAGGCGGACGCGCTGGTCCGTCCCTCGTTGGCCAGTGGACGGAGACATGCGAGGGCTCCTGGATGATGCTCGCGACGACGCTCGAGAACTTGCAGCGATCCTCACACGACTCTGGACTCTCGCGGATCCACTCTACCTCGTGCGGGGAAACGATCGGCGTACGGAGCACTTCTCTCGCTGGACGGTTTCCGAACTCCGCAAGAGTGCGCGGAATCCCTTCCGCATCTCATGGGGTGACGATCTCGAACAGCTGGTGGTTCGACACGGATGGGAGATGGGTTGGGAGCGTGCCCCCACGAGAGACTTCGCCTCTGTCGACAATGTGATCGGACACAAACACCCTGAAGGCCGTGACTACATGCCGTCCGGACGTGCGGTGGAGACACCTGCGAAGGCAGACGCGGAGGCGCTGAGAGCAGACCGGAGACGTCCTCGAAGTCTGTATGCGCCCGAGTACGCCCCGGTCCTGCTACCGATGGACGCCCAGATCGCGGTATTCCCCCGGGTCGGCGAGGCCGTCGTAGTCGCCACGCAGTACCTGCCGGAAGACACGACTTTCCACGCCACGCACGATCATGCCTTGCCCTGGATGGAGCCGGGAAGTCAGGCTGATTCAGAGGATCGTATCGGCCTGTACTTGATTCGCTTCGACGAAGCCGACGACTCGGTGGCTACGGTCACGTCGACCGAGGGACCGCGGGCGCCTCGACGCTTCGGGGCCGAACGGGCGGGCAGAGAAGTCGGCGCCCTCATGCTCCGGGCCCCGGGCGGGAAGTACGTACTCTCGTCGGAAAGCTGGAGCCCGAGGCGCCGGCGTGCGGGCCGAATCCGGACCGGCCTCGAGCTTCGCACTGCCGTAGAAGGCGTCGCGACCCTGTCCGATTTCCTCTTGCTGCGGACGGGCGAGGATCCGCAATCACTCGAATCTGCGGTCGATCTGGCGCTGCCGAGTCGGATCGTGGGAGGTGACGAGACGTTCGCTGTCTCCTGGGAGGTCGCGGGTTTGGGGTTCCGTCCGGAGACTCTCGAATTCGAGATCGCCGTGGAGCGGACCGGCAGAAGCGTATTTCGAAGGGTCGGGGAGTTCCTGCGTGTCAGCGACCGACCCCAGTCGATGGGGCTGTCCTGGCAGGAGCCCGCCGCCTCGAGGCCCGGGCCCAGCTTCCACGTCGTCGATCTGGACCTCCCGCCCCTCGAGCCCGGGCGGTACGAGATCCGGCTCGTACTGCGCACCGCAGATCGGTCCGACACGGAGAGGACCCTCGAGTTCGTGGTCGAAGAGCGGGGCCGCTGAGCAGCGTAGCCTCCTCGCGTGGCAGTCCTGCGCGTTGACCCCTCACTAGGCTGCGTCTACGTTTTTGGGCTGTCCCTCGCACGTTAATCGGCACCCCCAGAACCACACCATGGACGACACGTACCGGCGCGGCCCGATGTTGCTGCTCGCAGGCCGCGCGAACCGGCCGCTCGCCTCGGAAATCGGCGAGATCATCGGAGAGTCACCGGACGCAGCGACGATCAAGCAGTTTGCCGACGGGGAGATCTTCGTCCGGATCGATCGCAACGCCCGTGGACGTGACGTCTTCATCGTGCAGACGACGTCTTCGCCCGCCGACAACATCCTGGAGCTGCTGCTCCTCGCCGCCGCCGCCCGTCGAGCCTCGGCCGCCCGCGTCACTGCCGTGATTCCGTATTTCGGATACGGACGCCAGGACCGGAAGGACCAGCCTCGTGTGGCGATCGGCGCCAAGCTCGTTGCGAACCTGATCGTCGCGGCCGGGGCGGATCGTGTGGTCTCGATCGACTTCCACCAGCATCAGATCCAGGGGTTCTTCGACATCCCGGTCGATCACCTTTATGCAGCGCCGGTGATCACGAAGTATTTCCGCGACAAGGAACTCGAGGATCTGGTCGTAGTTGCCCCGGATGTCGGTTCGGCCAAGATGGCCCGCGGTTACGGGAAACGGCTCGGCGCGACCTTCGCGATCATCGACAAGCGACGTCCGAAGGCGAACGAGTCGGAGGTGTTGAGCGTGGTAGGTGAGGTCGAGGGGATGAACTGCCTCCTCGTCGACGACATGGTGGACACGGCCGGGACGCTGTCCAATGCCGTGTATGCGCTCAAGGAGCGCGGTGCGAAGACGGTCTACGCCGCCGCGACACATGCGTTGTTCTCCGGGGAGGCTGTGAGTCGCCTCAGTGAGGCTCCGCTCGAAGAAATGGTCGTGACCAACACGATCGAGATCCCCGAAGACAAACGATTCGAGAACCTTACGGTTCTCTCCGTGGCCGATCTTCTCGCGAAGGCGATCGACCACGTGCACTCGAATGAGTCGGTCAGCCAGCTCTTCGAGATGCTCCCGGACGACTGATCCGGATACCTGAGGGAAAGGGCCCCGGGAACGCCTGGGGGCCGATAATCAGAGGAAAAGAGATATGAGCAAGGAAACGACACTGAAGGCAGAGCGCAGAGAAGGCACCGGCAAGGGCGTGGCGCGTAAGCTCCGTGCCGCGGGCCATCTTCCGGCCGTGGTGTACGGCGGAGACGGCGACACAGATCACATTTCGCTTGTCGCGCACGACGCCGAGTACCTCTTCCGCAACATTTCCGTCGACAACACGATCGTCGAGATCGATATCGAGGGAGAGAAAGGGACGGTCCAGACGCTGGTGCGTGAGATCCAGACGCATCCGTGGAAGGCGCACGTCCTCCACGTGGACTTCCTGCGTATCCAGAAGGGCGTTGCGGTGGAGATGGACGTGCCGCTGCACCTGACCGGAACGCCTGTGGGTGTCCAGATGAGTGGCGGTATCGTCGAGCAGATCATTCACGACATCGGCCTCCGATGCATTCCGTCCAAGATTCCCGAGGTCATCGAAGTCGACATCAGCGGGATGGATGTGGGCGACGTGCTGCACGCCGAGGATATCTCCCTGGGCGAGGGCGTCGAGCTGATGATCGCGGGCGGTCAGACCATCTGCATGGTGAACCAGCCGAAGAGCGTCGAGGAAGTCGTCGATGTTGAAGACGAAGGTGCCGAGGGCGTGGCTGAGGCGACTGAAGAGGCCGAGGGCTGAACCCCTCGTTGACCGATTCGCAGCATGAAGGTCGTGATCGGCCTCGGAAACCCGGGGCCCGAGTACGATGCCACCCGTCACAATGTCGGGTGGTGGGTCGTGGATCGTCTTGCGTACGACTGGGACTTCGGTCCGTTCAAGCGTGACGGTCGTGCGTTCGTCTCCGAGGGTCGTTTGGGCGAGACGGACGTGCGGCTGATGAAGCCGACGACGTACATGAACAAGAGTGGGCTCGCGATGAGGCCGCTCAGGGGGGTGGAGTCGTTCGACGCCAGCGAGGACCTCCTCGTGGTGGTCGATGACGCCTCCCTCGACGTGGGGCGGATACGGTTCCGCCCTGAGGGTGGGGCGGGGGGGCACAACGGCTTGAAGTCGATTTCGGGTGCCCTTCAGTCCAATGAGTACCCTCGGCTGAGGGTCGGAGTGGGGCGGAAGCCGGAGGGTGAAGATCTGGCGGACTGGGTTCTCGCTGCGATGCCGGAGGATGATGAGGACGTAGTTGTGGGATTACTGCCCGAAGTGAGCCAGGCCGTCGAGGTCTGGGTCGATGAGGGCGTAGAGGCGGCGATGAACCGCTTCAATCGATAGACGACGGAATTAACCAGATCACGACGAACCAGAGGAAACGCATTCGATGAACTTCGTCGACCTGACAAGCTTCGCCTGGCTGCTGGGCCTGATTGGATTGGCCATTGCCGGAGCCATCTACGGGTATGTGAAGCGCCAGGATCCGGGCAACGAGACCATGGTGGATATCGGGGAACAGATCCACGATGGCGCCATGGCGTTCCTGCGCCGGGAATACACGATGCTGGCCGGCTTTGTGGTCGTGGTGGCATTCCTGCTCGGTCTCGCGATCGGACCGCTAACTGCCGGGGCCTACCTGTTCGGTGCTCTCGCCTCGGTCTTCGCCGGCTTTGCCGGTATGAAGGCCGCTACGCGGGCCAACACGCGGACGTCCGCGGCCGCGAACCAGGAAGGACAGGGTAAGGCCCTCCGGGTCGCTTTCTTCGGCGGCGCCGTGATGGGGCTCGCCGTAGCCGCGCTCGGGATGCTTGGTATCGGCGTTCTGTACTACGTGTACGGTGCGAGTGCGAGCAGCGCCGCCGAGTTCACCTCCTTCGCAGAGATCGTATCTGGCTTCGCCATGGGTGCGAGCTCGATTGCACTCTTCGCGCGTGTCGGTGGCGGAATCTTCACCAAGGCTGCCGACGTGGGCGCGGACCTAGTCGGTAAGGTCGAGGCTGGCATTCCGGAGGATGATCCTCGGAATCCGGCGACGATTGCGGACAACGTGGGCGACAACGTCGGCGACGTCGCGGGCATGGGCGCGGACATCTTCGAGTCGTACGTCGGCTCGATGGTCGCGACGATCGCGATCGGGGCTTCGGCTCCGATGCTTGCGGGTAGTCGGGCCGCGGCGGTCGCTCTCCCGCTCATGACCGTCATGGTCGGTCTGGTCTGTTCGCTGGTCGGCATCGCGTTCATGAAGGTGCTCGAGAAGCACAATCCGTCGCACGCGCTCCATGGCACGACGTGGATTGCCGGCGGGCTGTTCCTCGGCGGGATGTACTTCGTCGTGCAGAACATGGGACTCACGTTCGTGGGCGGAGAGTACTCTTCGACCGGACCGTGGATCGCAATCGTGGCAGGAACGCTTGCCGGTGTGCTCATCGGCATGGTGACCCAGTACTACACATCGGCGGGCCCGGTGGACCGGATCGCCGAGTCGAGCCAGACAGGCGCGGCGACGAACATCATCGCCGGACTCGCTGTCGGGATGGAGTCGACGGTGTTGCCGGTGATCCTGATCTGCATCGCGATCTTCGTCTCCTTCAGTGCCGCCGGCCTCTACGGTATCGGTATCTCCGCGGTCGGCATGCTCGCGACGGTCGGCGTGACGATGACCGTCGATGCCTATGGCCCGATCGCGGACAACGCGGGCGGGATCAGTGAGATGAGCGGCCTCGGTCCGGAGACGCGCGAGATCACGGACTCCCTTGATGCCATCGGCAACACGACGGCAGCGATTGGTAAGGGCTTCGCGATCGGTTCGGCGGCCCTCACCGCGCTCGCGCTGTTCTCGGCGTACGCGACAGCCACCAATCTCGAGTCGATCAATCTCATGGAGCCGATGGTCGTGATCGGGCTTCTGCTCGGTGGCACACTGCCGTTCTTCGTAGCGGCGCTCACGATGACCGCGGTCGGACGGGCGGCGCAGGGGATGGTCGACGAAGTGCGTCGGCAGTTCCGTGAAATCCCAGGCCTCATGGAAGGCACCGCGAAGCCCGACTCGGCGCGTTGCATCGATATCTCCACGAAGGCCGCGCTGCGCGAGATGATCCTGCCTGGCGTGACGGCGATCCTTTCACCGGTGATCGTCGGGAAGTTCCTCGGGGTCGAAGCCCTTGGTGGACTGCTGGCGGGTGCGAC
>JBDGVS010000022.1:0-14941 GCA_039585535.1 Gemmatimonadota bacterium
TCATGCCCCGTCGCGGCGACACCGATTGGGGCGGCGCGGTCGGATTCAACGTCTATTCGGACCCGGGCGCGGCACTCGAGTCGTGGGGCATGGAAGTACAGGCGAACAACTTCACTCGCCACGACGACTTCTGGAAAGGCGGCTCACCATACGAGTACGAGATCCAGCTCTGGCCGAGCATCGCCTTCCGAGGCAGCCGACGCATGGGCAGCGTACTCCGTTGGGGAGGGCACCGCTTCCTGCCGGAGTTCTACTCGGCACATGAGGTCGTCGATGACCAGGGGAATGCGCAGCCCTATCCGCTTCCGCCTGAGCTGAAGGACATGCTGGGCGTGGCCTTCCTTCCGAACATCCGCTTCAACGACCAGTTGAGTCTGACCGGCTCCTTCATTTTCCGAACGATCCCAATCTTCTCGGAAGGATCTCGAGGCTGGGAGTCGCGTATCGCGCCCAACCTGCGCATCCAGCCCAGCGTCGAGCTGCGGGTCGAGGCGAGCTACACGTATTCGCGCATCGAGCGCTCCATTGGTAGCACCCACTTCAGCACCGTACACATTCCCCGCCTCCGACTCCAATACCAGTTCAGCAAGGCGCTACTCGCCCGGGTAGTCGGCCAGTACGACATGGAAAAGCGTGAGGCATTGCGGCACCCCGTCACCGGACAGGCCGTGCTGATCAACGGTGCCCTGCAAGACGAGCGCGAGCGCGGGAATTTCACCGGACAAGCACTCGTTTCGTTCGAGCCCTCCCCGGGGACGATCTTCTTCGTTGGGTACAGCCGTGTGATGACGGGTCCGTACGGTCTGCCACTCGACGAGAAAGAGCTTCGGCAGGACGGCCTCTTCATGAAGCTCTCTTACCTCTTCCGGCTCTAAGGCATGGTCTCGAAAGTGGAAGCCACACCCACGCACCGCGACTCGCACGAGCCGCGCAGCCAGAAGTCGATCTTCTTCTTCTGGCTGCCACTGGCCGCCACGTGGATCATGATGGCGACCGAGGGCCCGTTCCTCGCCGCGATTATCGCGCGTCTGCCCGACCCGACGTTCAATCTCGCCGCTCACGGAGTCGCCTTCGCGCTCGCGATCCTGATCGAAGCTCCGGTCATCATGCTCATGAGCGCGGCGACGTCCATGGTGAAGGATCGCAGCAGCTTCCTGAAGCTCCGCAACTTCTCGCGCGCTCTGTGTCTCGGCACCACCGGCGTGCTACTCGTCGTCCTGATTCCGCCCGTCTACGACGTGCTTATTCCAGGAGCGATGGGGGTGCCGCGAGAAGTGGCGGAGCTGACCTATGGAGCACTCTGGTTCATGCTCCCGTGGCCGAGCGCAATCGGATACCGGCGCTTCCTCCAGGGTGTGTTGATCCGTTCGGGCAAGACGAAGCTGGTGGCCTACGGCACCGTCATTCGACTCGCAGCGATGCTCATCGCCGCACTGATCGGATTCTTCGTGCTCGGCATCCCCGGGGCCTGGGTCGGCGCCCTCTCGCTCGCGACCGGCGTTACCGTCGAGGCGGTAGCCGCCCGCTTCATGGCCGCAGAAACGGTCCGTGCGCTTCTGAACGGCGAAATCGACTCAGGCACGACCCCGGAAGTGAGCTATGCGGACATCGCGAGGTTCTACTGGCCTCTCGCACTCACTTCGCTCATCGGGCTCAGTGTACAGCCGATGCTGACCTTCTTCATGGGTCGGAGCATCGCGCCCGTCGAGTCGCTCGCCGTCTTTCCCGTCGTGCACTCGCTCTCGTTCTTCTTCCGCTCGATGGGTCTCGCATTCCAGGACACCTCGATCGCGCTCATGGGCGACCGCTTCCAGAACTATCGCGAACTGAAAACGTTCGCATGGTACTTGGGAGGCGCGACGTCGCTGGGCCTCGCTCTGGTCGCCTTCACCCCGCTTTCCGATGTCTACTTCACCGGAATCTCCGGGCTCCCTCCCGTGCTTGCGGGCTTCGCGCTCACACCGACGCGGGTGATCGTCCTGCTGCCCGCGATGTCCGTCCTGCTCTCACTTCAGCGAGCGCTACTCGTAGAGAGCCGCCGCACCCAGCACATCACAGTCGCCAGCGGCCTGGAGGTGGCGACCGTCGCGATCACCTTCTCCATTCTCGGCTTCGGTTTCGACTTCGTGGGTGCGACCGCGGCCTTCTCGGCATTCTTCGCCGGGCGACTCATGAGCAACGTCTATCTGGCGTGGGGCTGTCGCGGGATCCTGCCGCGAAGCTGAGCACCAGGCAAAGCGCAGCGCTCAGTCGACAGGCAGGCGAGCCAACCCCACCATGTCGGGTCGGACGGCAAAGCCGACGCATTGCGGGTCACCTGTGCCAGCATCGAAGACCTCGTGCATGGCCGCGGCGACCGCTGCTGCATCGCCCGGATCGCACATCGCGATCAGCCCTGAACCTGCACCCGAGACGGTCACCGCCCATGCTCCGGCATCCTTCCCGGCGGAGATCGCATACATGACGCTCGGAATGAGTGGTAGCCGGTGAGGCACATGCAGCTCATCCGTGACCCCGATTCGTAGAAGTTCCGGATTCCCCTCCGCGAGCCCACGCACGAGCGCGACCACACGGCCAAGCGACCCCGATGCGACCCGATGGGGGACCTCCTTCGGGAGTAGATCCCGCGCTTCTTCGGTGGAGACCCGTGCTGCTGGTGCTGCGTATGCGAAACCGACAGCCTCGCTCAGAGTGAGTCCCATCACCACTGGCCCGTCGGCAGTGTGCGCGACGGCCCGGAGTCCACCGAACAGACACGGCGCGGCATTATCACCATGCCCCTCGTGCTTCAACGCGAGATCAAACGCGCCGTCGTCGTCTCTCTCCTCGCCGAGCGTTGCACGGGCCAGGTCATAGCCAGCGAGAACAGCCGCTGCCGACGAACCCAGTCCTCGCGCTACCGGTACCTCGGAGTGCAACTGGAGCAGGCCCTTGGGCTGCACTCCCACACGCTTGAGACGACCGGTCAGCGACATCGCCACCAGATCCGGTCCATCCTCCTCAACCAGGCGAGACAGCGTTCCTGTGCGCTCGATCCGAAGCGTTCCCGAATCGTCCGGCTGAAATGTGGCCACCAGGTAGCGGTCCAGCGCCAGACCGATGGTGTCGTAACCGGACCCGAGGTTCGAGGTAGAACAGGGTACGCGTACACGGGCAGGCAGAAGTGGTCGGTCGGGAGTCACGATATAGGTCCTTCCAGCGCTCGGGCGAGCGCGTCGTCCGTGGGTTCTATGGAGGTGATGCGTTCGAGCTTCGTCGCGGTCACCGCGAGCGCGTCTGGTATCGGGACCTCGCAGCCGATAGCGGCCTCGACGGTCTCAGGAAACTTCGCGGGATGTGCGGTCGAGAGAACCACAGTCGGAACACCCGGCT
This sequence comes from Gemmatimonadota bacterium, assembly GCA_039585535.1. Classification (GTDB taxonomy): domain Bacteria; phylum Gemmatimonadota; class Gemmatimonadetes; order Longimicrobiales; family Gaopeijiaceae; genus UBA2589. The sequence continues at coordinate 3,373 of JBDGVS010000022.1, forward strand.
CCGACCTCCGTCGATTCGCAGCTTCGTACGCCACTGCGGTATGAGGATCCATGACGTACCCGGTCCGATGATGGACACCTTCGATACACGCCTGCACGTCGTCGTCGGAAAGTGCGACTCCGCAAACATCGCGTCGGAGCGCATCGTCATCCCCCCCGTACAGGTAGCGGATTCGTTCGAGATTGCTCGGGGCTCCCACGTCCATCGCATTGGACGACGTCGGTATCGACGGTCTGGGCTCGAACGGAGCTCCATCGAGAAAGTCGATGAACGCACGATTCGCATTCGCCGCCGCTGTGAAGCCGTGAGTCGGAGTCCCGGCCCGTGCAGCGATGAGGCCCGCACACAGATTCCCGAGATTTCCTGAAGGCACGACGAAGTGAGCGCGCCCCAGCCGGCGGGCAGCATAGATGTAGTAGAATGCCTGCGGCAGGAGCCTGGCCACATTGATCGAGTTCGCCGACGTGAGGCGGTGTCCGTCGACCAGCTCAGCGTCTGCAAACGCAGCCTTCACCATTCGCTGACAGTCGTCAAAGGTCCCGTCGACGGACAACGCATCCACGTTGTCACCCAGGGTCGTCATCTGCCGGCGCTGCCGTGGACTGATCCCGCGACGGGGAAAGAGCACGACCACGCGGTATCCGTCGAGGCGGTGAAAAGCACTCGCCACCGCACCGCCCGTGTCGCCCGACGTAGCGACCAGGACCGTATGACGCCCTCGCTCCCCCTCACCGTGCGATCGATCGAGTACTGGCATCAATGACGCCATGAAGCGGGCGCCGACATCCTTGAAGGCCAGCGTCGGACCGTGGAACAGCTCGAGGATGAATCGACCCGGCTCGACCTCTACGATCTCAACCGGAAACGAGAGCGCTCGATCCACCACCTCGCCCATCTCTCGAGAGCTGACCGATGGGAAAAAGTGCGGGGCGGCCCACTGTGCCGTCGAAGTGAAGTCGGCCGCTTGCTGCCCCCACCCGATGGTCGGCAGTTCAGGGAGTGCAGCGGGCACGTACAAGCCGCCATCAGGGGCCAGTCCCCGAAATACCGCCTCCGAGAGCCGCACCGCCGATCCGCGACGGGTCGTAGTGAACATCGTCATGGCATGAATCTAAACGACGAAGCGCCGGCACCCCGAGGAGTACCGGCGCTCGCAGCTCCGAACCGGAGCCGACCCGTCGTTACTTCTTCTTTTTGGAAGCGGCCTTCTTCTTCGGCGCGGCCTTCTTCTTGGCAGCAGCCTTCTTCGGTGCAGCCTTCTTCTTGGCAGCAGCCTTCTTCTTCGGCGCAGCCTTCTTGACCGCTTTCTTCACGGCCTTCTTCGCAGCGGTCTTCTTCTTCGCGACCGTCTTCTTCACCGCAGCCTTCTTCTTGGCGACCGTCTTCTTCTTCGGCGTCGCCTTCTTGACCGCCTTCTTCACGGCCTTCTTCGCGGCAGTCTTCTTCTTCGCGACGGTCTTCTTCACCGCAGCCTTCTTCTTGGCGACCGTCTTCTTCTTCGGTGTCGCCTTCTTGACGGCCTTCTTCACAGCCTTCTTCGCAGCAGTCTTCTTCTTCGCGACGGTCTTCTTCACCGCAGCCTTCTTCGGCGCAGTCTTACGAGCCGGGCGCTTCTTCGCGCCGGACGCCTTTTTGGCTGCAGGTTTTTTCACAGCGGCTTTCTTCGGCGCCGCCTTCTTTTTCGCCGCTGGTTTCTTCTTCGTCGCCACGGGAATGCCTCCGGGAAATGGGATGGACCGCGCGAGCTAGGACGGGGTTCGAGAAAACGAAACACGAAAGAGAAGCTTCGCGCAATAGGCTAGTCATGGCCCGTGCACCATATACGGGGCCGTCGCTATCTACCCGCCACGATATCCTGTGTTGTAGCTTCTGCCCACTCGTCCCAGAAAACGATCTGTAACATGATGACATCGGCGGACTTCCTTCACGAATTGCACGCGCGCGGAGCGACGCGCTTACGCTGCGTACGATTCCGGGAGAACCGTTCGACCATCTGGTCGATCACGAGCGGAGGCACCGTCTTGAACGTCCACGCGGCCTATCGCTCAGCCCCCGCGCCGATTCTGGATGCCTTCGCTACGCTCGCGACCGCGAAGAGCACACGATCACAGGCGTGGCAGACGGCGACTGAGCGACTGCGTACCTGGCCAGAGCTCGAGGAGGCGCTGAGAGCGATTCGACAGAAACATCAGGACCGTGCATCAACGTCTGGTCCGGGCACGCCCACCTCATGCTGCGGCACGCAGGAGCAGCGAGAGTACCTGCGCACACTGTACACGTACTTCAATCAGACCCGCTTCGCTGGCACTCTGCCGCCGGACCTGCCCGTCCGGCTGAGCAACCGGATGAGGTCGGCGCTGGGACATATGCTGCCAGGCGAGCATGCAAACGGCGAACGGCGAGTAGCTGAGATCGCCCTCAACGTAGACCTCATGCTGCCCGGCAATGGCGCCGAACGTGCCGATACTCTTCTCCACGAAATGGCGCATGTCGCCGACTACCTGCACTCCGGTGGGCGCGGTCACGGCCGGTCATGGAAGGACTGGGCCAGACGGGTCGGCTGTCGCCCTACCACCCTTTATGATCGACCGGTTCGGTTCCGGAGACGACGGAGCGATTCCGTTCTGCGCGTCCCACCCCTTCCCCAGTGTCTCACTCCATCGTGACCGAGGCTACGGCCAAAGCCACCCGAAAGCTCCGGCAGTGAGACAGGCATACACGAAGCCGTCCGCCATCGAGCGGAGGGTCGAGCCCCATCCCTGTTTCCACCAGATCGAGCGCTGGGGCAAGGCCATCGCATAGCAGGCGAAGGTGACCGTGCCGACGATACGGTAGACCTCCAGATAGTCCGCCCCGACGGTGAGCGTCCTGGTCGCCACGTACGCCGCGAAGGCGGCGACCACGACGGAGTAGGCGAACCACTGAGCCAGCTGCGGCCCCATGTTGAAGAAGTCGCCAGGGCCAAAGACCGTCATGACCGCAACCGGCCCCTTCTCGACCTTCGCCTTGAACTCGTCCGAGCGAAGGTGGTCGGACCCGCCGGCAAACGGGATGATGTAGTCACCCGCCGGAATGGCGAACGGTCGCAACGCGTCCATCGTCCCATCCTCATCGGGCACTGCAGAGAAGTCGTTCTTGTGCCAGTTGAGGAACATGTGGATCACCGAACTCCCGACAAACACGAGGACGGCCGAGAGAAGGATCGGGAGCCACAGGGAGACGATGGGGATCATGAGGCACCTCACGGGATCGTGGTCGAATGCGCTCGCTCAGGCTAGGCGCCCCGAATACCTCAAGCAAGAATGAGCACGCGGGCTGCCCACCCGCTACCCCCTGTCAGCGTAACCACGCCTCCGTAAACAGGAGCACCGCCGACCCGTATACCACCGAGCCGTCCGACGGGACCAGGATCTGCATCCGATAGATCATGTCGAGCGGAACGCCCGGCATGAAGTCGCGATTGAGCGGCAGTCCATTCAAGTAGACCGGAAGACAGCCCTTGTTTCGAAAGGAGAAACACGGCCCGTCCGGCGTTTCGTAGACGATAATCGCCGGCGAAAACTCCCAGCGGACGACATCGACCAGGGTGTGAGCGCGCCCCAGGTGGTCCTGGATCTTCTCGAAGTCTACCGCCTGGTAGCGGAGCGACTTCGGATGGAGCCCCGTAATCTGCTGTACGCTGCGGTCTGCCTGCTCTTCCGGGAGTCGATCCGTCAGGACGGTGAAGCCCCGCAGCTCGACGGGAGCTGCGACCATCTCCAGATCAATGGTATAAACGCCGTCGGGATTGAGCGCCTCGAGGAGGGGCGTCTCGACCGGTTGAAAGCCGACTCGCTCCGCCTCGATCCGGAAGACGCCCGGGTCAGGAGCGTCGAGTCGGTAAAGGCCCGCGCTGTCTGCAATCGAGATGGCGAGTTGGTCACCATCTTCGTCGACGAGACGTACGAGAGCGGTCGCCACGGGCCCCTCGCCCGCCTGCCCCGTGACTCGACCCTGGAAGGTCTGGGCGATCGCCGGGCTGACGACTGCGCCGAGCGACAGCAGTGCCAGAGCCACTCCCCGACCTACGGCTCGACGCGACATCGCCACTCCTCAATCACTCGGGTCACCCGATTAGAGCTACGGCGCGAAGTCGAGCGCCTTACATATCGAGCGAGTGCGATCGTTGGGCGACTCCACCTCAACCGGTCAGCTCGTCGCTTCGAGCGCGTCCTTCGCGGCAGCAACCACAGCCTCGACGGTGATGCCGAACTTTTCGTAGAGCACCTCAGCCGGTGCAGATGCACCGAAGTGATCGATCCCGACCGCGTGGCCCGCGTCACCCACCCACCGACTCCACCCGAACGTGCTGGCCGCCTCGATGGAAACTCGAGCACGAAGTCCCGGTGGCAGCACCTCGTCGCGGTACGACTGATTCTGGCTCTGGAAGAGAAACCAGCTGGGCAGGCTGACGACCCGCGTCGGGACACCGTCCGCTTCGAGCCGCCGTCGCGCCTTCAGCGCGAGTCCGACCTCCGTGCCGCTCGCGATGACGAGTGCGGCGGGAGTGCCGGTGGACGCCTCGGCCAGAACGTATCCACCACGACGGAGTCCCTCGGCCGACGCGAGCACTTCGGAGTTTGAGTCCGCCGCCGCACTTCCTTCCCGCGCAAGCAACGGTACTCCCTGTCGGCTCAGCGCCAGGAAGCTCGGCCCATCAGTCCGTTCGATCGCCACCCGCCACGCCATCTCGGTCTCCGGCCCATCGCAGGGGCGCAGATCCAAAACGTTGGGAATGGCCCGTAGCGAGGCCAACTGCTCGACCGGCTGGTGCGTCGGTCCGTCCTCGCCCAGCCCGATCGAGTCGTGTGACCAGACATAGATCGCCGGCTGCTCCATGAGTCCGGCGAGGCGCACCGCAGGCCGCATGTAGTCCGAGAAAATCAGGAAGGTCCCGGCGAACGGCCGTACACCGCCGTGCAGGAGCATCCCGTTCATGATGGAGCCCATCGCATGCTCGCGGACTCCGTAGTGCACGATGCGGCCATCGGGAGACGCGGGCAGCAGACTGTCCGCACCTTTGATGTCGGTCTTGTTCGACCCACCAAGGTCCGCCGAGCCACCGATCAGATTCGGCATCCCGGCTGCGAGGCCCTGAATGACCTTTCCGGACCACCCGCGCGTCGCATCTGCGGAGTCCGCGGCCGCCAGATCAGGAACCATCTCATCCCAATCTTCAGGCAGCGCTCCCTCCATCGTTCGGAGGTACTCGGCCGCGAGTTCAGGGTGCTCGACCTGGTACGCCTGAAAGCGGGCGCTCCACGTCTCCTGAATGCGGGCACCCTTTTCGACGCAGGTGCGCCAATGCTCACGGGCTTCGTCATCCACCCAGAAAGGCTCGAGCGATGGATAGCCGAGGTTCTTCTTGGTCGCCTCGATTTCATCGGCACCCAGCGGGGCCCCGTGCGACGAAGCACTCCCGGCCTTGCCCGGGCTTCCGAACGCGATCGTCGTCCGCAGGACGATCAACGTGGGACGTTCCGTCTCCTCCTTCGCTTCCCGTATCGCGAGGTCGATCGACTCCAGATCATTCCCGTCGTGCACGTGGAGCACGTGCCACCCGTACCCCTCGAAGCGCTTTGCCTGGTCGGTCGAGGTCGAGAGATCCGTATCTCCCTCGATCGTGATCCGATTGTCGTCGAAGATCCAGATGAGTTTGCCCAGCTTCTGGTGCCCGGCGATCGCCGCCGCCTCGTGCGACACACCCTCCATGACGTCACCGTCGGAGCACAGGGCATACGTGAAGTGATCGACGACCCGATGGCCCGGCCGGTTGAAACGGGTCGCGAGCCAGCGCTCGGCGAGCGCAAAACCCACCGAGTTCGCGACGCCCTGCCCGAGCGGTCCCGTCGTCGTCTCTACTCCGGGGACGTGCCCGTACTCCGGGTGCCCTGCAGTAGGCGAACCCCACTGTCGGAAGTTCCGGATGTCTTCGTCGCTCACCTCATAGCCGCTCAGATGTAGAAGCGAGTACATGAGCATCGACGCATGGCCGATCGAGAGCACGAACCGATCGCGATCCAGCCACTCGGGATCACGAGGGTTGTGGTTCAAATGACGGTGAAAGAGGACATATCCCACGGGCGCGAGGGCCATCGGCGTGCCGGGATGGCCCGAGTTCGCCTTCTGAACCGCGTCCATTGAGAGGACCCGAATTGCGTCGATCGCGAGCTGCTCCGTGGACACTGCTTCCTCCTAGCTAACGACGAAATTCACGAGACGGCCGGGCACGTAGATCACCCGCCGTTCTGTCTTGTCCTCGAGATGCCGCACGACATTGTCCTCCGCACGGGCCTCACCAACAACGGACTCTTCTGATGCGTCAGCCGCGGCCGTGATCGTGGCCCTCAGCTTCCCGTTGACCTGGATCGCGATCGCAACCGTATTCTCGACGGCTTTCGCGGGGTCGAACTCCGGCCAATTGCCGCCATCGAAGACACTGCCCTCGTGACCGAGGCGCTCCCACAGCTCCTCCGCCATGTGTGGCGCGAAGGGCGCAATCATTACGACGAGTGGCTCGACTTCCGCACGAGAGGCGGCACGGCCACCCGAACGGATCGTGTTGAGACACTCCATCATGGCCGCGATCGAGGTGTTGTACCCGAGGTTGGCGAGCTGCTCGGTCACCTGCTCGATCGTCTGGTGCACCTTCCGTTCGACATCGGGATCGGCGTGGCCGTCTCCCGCGCTCACGACAGTGTCCCACAGGCGATGCAGGAAGCCGAACGGCCCCTGAATGCCCTGCGGGCGATAGTCGCCACCTTCCTCGAACGGTCCGAGGAACATCAGGTAGGTACGGAACGTGTCTGCCCCGAACTCCTCGATAATCGGATCGGGCACGATCACGTTGCCTTTGCTTTTCGACATCTTCGCGCCGTCGGCGATGATGAGGCCGTGCGCCCGAAACACATTGTACGGCTCCTCGAAATCGAGATGCCCGAGATCCTTGAGCACCATTGTGAGGAAGCGCGAGTAGAGCAAGTGAAGCACAGCATGCTCATTGCCGCCGATATATGTGTCTACCGGGAGCCACTTCTTCGTGATCGCCTCGTCGAACGGACAATCATCGAAGTCGGCCGACGGGTAGCGGATGAAGTACCAGCCCGAGTCGAGGAACGTGTCGGAGACATCGGTCTCTCGGCGGGCCTCGGCGCCGCAGGTGGGACACTCCGTCTTGTACCACTCTTCCACACGAGCGAGAGGGCTGATCCCTGAATCGTCGGGCTTGAAGTCTTCGACACGAGGGAGCACAACAGGGAGCTGATCCTCCGGCACACCCACGGGTCCGCACGCCTCGCAGTAGATCACCGGGATCGGGGGACCCCAATACCGCTGCCGCGAGATGCACCAGTCGTGGAGCCGGAAGTTCACCTTCGCATCGCCCCAACCGGACTCGGCAATCCACGCAGTGACCTTCTCGACGGACTCTTTGACGTCCGTATCATCGAATTGGCCGGAGTTCACCAGTCGACCAGGCCCGACGTAGGCCTCTTCGAGTGGCGTCTCCGCGTCATCGTCGGAACCCGCCACGACCCGGACGATCGGCAGGTCGAACGCCTGAGCGAACTCGAAGTCGCGTGTATCGTGCCCCGGAACGGCCATGATCGCACCCGTGCCGTATTCCATGAGCACGTAGTCGGCGATCCAGATCGGAATCAATTCCCCAGTCGCCGGATTCCGACAGAATCCGCCAGTCGGCACACCCGTCTTCGTCTTGTCGGTCTTTTGACGCGCAACGAGATCCTTCTTCCCGGCCGTGTCCATGTACGCGTAGACCGGGGCTCGCAGACCGTCGTCCGTCACCTTCTCGACGAGCGGGTGCTCCGGTGACAGCACCATGTACGTCGCGCCGAACACGGTATCCGGGCGGGTGGTGTAGACCTCGACCGACGTCCCCGTCTCATTTCCATCGCGGTCCACCACCGGGAAGTGCAGCTGTGCGCCCGTGCTTCGCCCGATCCAGTTCGACTGGGCCTTCTTCGTCGTGTCCGACCAGTCGAGCCGCTCGAGGTTGTCGAGGAGGCGCTGCGAGTAGTCGGTGATCCGGAAAAACCACTGCGCGATCCGACGCTGCTCGACCGCGGTGCCGCACCGCTCGCACTCTCCCCCGATGACCTGTTCGTTGGCCAGCACGGTCATGCACGAGGGGCACCAGTTGACCGGCGCCTCCTTCCGCTCCGCGAGTCCTGCGTTGAAGAGCTGCAGAAAGACCCACTGCGTCCACTTGTAGTACGACGGGTCCGTCGTATCGACGACGTGGTCCCAGTCGAACATCCCGCCGATCCGTCGGAGCTGGCGGGTGAAGTTCTTCACGTTCGACGGAATGAGATCCATCGGGTGCGTGCCGACCTTCAGGGCGAAGTTCTCGGAGTGGATACCGAAGGCGTCGAAGCCGATCGGCTCGAACACAGTCTTGCCGAGCAGGCGCTGATAGCGCCCGTGTACATCCGCACCGGTGAACGCGTAGATGTTGCCCACATGAAGCCCCTCCGCGGAGGGGTATGGGAACATCATGAGGTTGTAGAACGGATCCTTCGCGTTCTCCAACTGCTCACGGGTGAACGTGTTTGTGCCGCGCTCCTCCCAGGTGCGCTGCCACTTCTCCTCTACAGCCGACGGGACGTACCCGTCTTCACTTTCGTGCGCCATGACTCGGCTCGGACGTCGTGACCCGGCGCGCGATATCCGCGGGCCCGGTCGGGTGACCGGTAGCGAACACCGGCAGAACGCGAACCGAAAAGCTACACGGGGCGGGAAGCCCTCCCAAGGGGCGATCAGGGGCCTGTGATCTTATATCTTCCGCGACCATGGAAAAGAAAACGAAGAAGAAAATTTCCGGCGCGAGCCTTCGCAACGCGTTCGAAGAGATCATCTGGCCCCGCCGTGGACTGATCGGCCTCGGGCTACTGCTGATTCTGATGAACCGCCTGGCGGGACTCGTTCTGCCCGCGGTCTCCCGGTACCTGGTCGATGGGGCCGAGAGCCTCACGGACGGCATCATGGGGATCCCCGGGACCGAAGGGGTGGGCATGACGAGCCTCCTCGTGGCGCTCGCGATCTCGGTCACCATCCAGGCGGCGACGTCCTACTCGCTCACCATGTTGTTGAGCGTCGAAGCACAGCACCTGATCGCGAGCCTTCGCTCGCAGGTGCAGACCCACGTGCTCCAACTGCCGGTGCGGGTGTTCGACAATACCAAGTCCGGTGAACTCGTCTCCCGGATCATGGACGATGTCGAAGGCGTTCGGAATCTGGTGGGCACCGGCCTCGTGCAGCTGGTCGGCGGTACCGTGACGGCGATCGTCGCCTTCGTATACCTGGTCAACATCAACTCGATCATGACCGGGCTGGCACTCGTCCCGCTGGCTGGCTTCGGCTTCGTCTCGACGAAGGCGTTCCAGACGCTACGCCCTGCGTTCCGCGAGCGCGGGAAGATCCGTGCAGACGTCACGGGCCGCCTCACCGAGGCACTCGGCGGCATCAGGATCATCAAGGGCTTTCACGCCGTGGAGAAGGAGAGCGAGATCTTCCACGACGGGGTGATGCGGATCTTCAACAACGTGAAGACCACCCTCACGACGTCGAGCCTCGTGACGAGCCTCGGCACCTTCTTCATGGGTCTCGCCAGCGTCATGGTGCTCGGCTACGGAAGCTGGCTCATCAGTCAGGGACAGCTCACCGAGGGCGAGCTCGTCTCCTTCATCCTCTTCCTCGGCTTCATGATCGCCCCCGTCCTGCAGATGGCGAACATCGGCACGCAGATGACCGAGGCGTTCGCCGGGCTCGATCGGACGGCCGAACTCCTCAGCTGGGAGCAGGAGGACGACGACCCCCTGCGCACAGAAGAGATGCCCGCGATCAAGGGGCACCTCCAGTTCGAAGACGTCTACTTCGCCTATGAGGAGGACAAGCCGGTTCTGAAGGGCGTCTCCTTCGAGGCGAAGCCCGGTATGGTCGTGGCCCTCGTCGGCAGCTCTGGGTCGGGGAAGTCCACGATGGCAGGCTTGGCGGCCACCTTCCTCAGTCCCGACTCCGGTCGGGTGATGGTCGATGGGGTCGACCTTCGGACGGTCCTACTGGCGAGCTATCGGAGTCAGCTCGGGCTCGTCTTTCAGGACGACTTCCTCTTCGACGGCACGATTCGCGAGAACCTGCGCTTCGCCCGACCGACAGCTACGGACGCCGAGATCCAGGACTCCGCCGAGAAGGCGTACGTCACCGAGTTTTCCGACCGCTTCCCGGATGGCCTCGAGACGATCATCGGCGAACGCGGGGTGAAGCTCTCCGGAGGACAGCGTCAGCGTGTGACGATCGCTCGCGCACTGCTCGCTGATCCAAGGCTACTCCTGCTCGACGAGGCGACATCGAGCCTGGATACCGAGAGCGAAGCCCTCATCCAGAAGAGCCTGAACGATCTTCTCAGTGGGCGAACGACGATTGTGATCGCGCACAGGCTATCCACGATTCAGCGCGCCGACCTGATCCTGGTGATCGAGTCAGGAGAGATCGTGGAACGTGGGAAGCACGAAGAGCTGATGGCTATGGAAGGCCGCTACCACCAGCTGTACACGGTGCAGGCACGGATCTAAAACGCATCGAGCCGGGCCGTCTCTGACGACGACCCGGCCCGATGCCCGTGCTCTTCGTACGCCTTCGAGGCAGACGTCAGTTCATGACCTCGAACTCGCCCGGCCTCCACGTCTTCTCGAACCACGGCTCGAGAGGGCCGTACAGGCGCAGAAGCACATTGAAGCCCTTCCCCGGTACCGTCTGAACCCAGTTGGCGTCGTTCACACCATCCGGCAGCGTCGGTCCGAAGTACAGCGCTACGGAACCGTCGGCATTGATTTCGATGCCTTCCTCCTGACTGCCGGCGCTGGGGAACCTCTGGTCCGTCTGCAGCATGGACCGCGTCTGGTTGTCGTAGAGAACGATCGACCAGAAGTCGGCGGCGGGAATTCCCGCGGGAAGTGTCAGCCGATACTGGATACCGCCGTCGAGCCGGCCCCCGTTCTCGTCGGTGAAGGCCGCCGCGTACTGCGAACCGACGCCAACCATCTGCCTCGCCATCGCCGGAGTGATTCCGGTGGCGTAGAAGAAGAAGTAGGCCCGCGCGTCGAGGAGCCGCACACCGTCCGGGGTGATGAACTCCGAACTTCCCCCGACGAAGGGCGTTCCCCAGGCGGAGTTCTCATAAAAGAAGCCCTCGGGATTACGAGAGCGGTAGGCCAGGGTTCGAACGGTTGCTGAACCGACCTCGGCCGCGTCCGTGAGGATCTCACGCATGCGCGCGTCAGGCTCGAAAGGCTCCCCGGCTCGGATCCCGATCGAACGGAAAAGTCCGAGCGTTTCCGGATCGAGGCCCTCCACAGGTTCGTCCGTGAACGTGGTCGAGACCTCCTCCCAGAACTCGAAATCCATCGCGTGGATCGTGTTGAACGCAGCATCCCCAGAGACGTTGACGAAGTTCAGCGCCGGAGGACTGCCGGCCTGGTCCAGCGGGTAGGCCTTGAAGACATCCTTCGTCGTG
>JBDGVS010000023.1:0-14687 GCA_039585535.1 Gemmatimonadota bacterium
CGGTGGTCGCCGCATCATCAAAAAAACGGACCGAATCCTGATGCTCGAACACTCCATCTATTCGGTGATTTCTCCCGAGGGATGCGCGGCGATCCTCTGGCGCTCCGCGGAGCACAAGGAGAAGGCAGCGACGGCCCTGCGCCTCACCGCGGAGAATCTCCACGAAGCTGGAGTTTGTGACGAGATCATCGCAGAACCGTTGGGCGGAGCGCACGCGGACTGGGACCTCGCTGCACAGAATCTGGGCGACGCGCTGGGACGCACCCTGTCTGAGCTGGACAAGCTGTCCGTGAAGAAGCTTCTCGAGCAGCGCTGGGCCAAGTACGAAGCAATCGGCGCCTGGCGCGTCGACTGACCCGCCGCAAACGGCTTCTGTCATGACAGGATTCGCCGAAGTCCGCTTCAAAGGGACACGAAAGGAATACTTCACCTACCGGGATCTCGATCTCCGGCCTGGCCAGCACGTGATCGTGCAGGCGGATCGGGGTGAAGACCTGGGTGAGGTGTCTGCCGTGGGGGCCATCGCCGAGCGGAAGTGCTCGTCATCGAGCGGGGGCTGCGCCACGCCCGCGCCAGATCATTCCGTGGTGCGCCACGCTCGTACCGACGAGGTATCGAGACTCGATCAGCTGCGAGGCGACGAGAACCGCGTGCGCGCCGAGGCGAAGAAGCTCGTCGCGAAGCACGGTCTCAAAATGAAGGTGACCGAGGCCGAGTGGCAGTTCGATCGCAACAAAGTGATCATCTACTTCACGGCGGAGAAGCGGGTCGACTTCCGACAACTCGTCCGAGATCTGGCCCGCACCTTCCGCGCCCGCATCGAACTGAAACAGATCGGTGTTCGCGACGAGGCTGCGCTTCTCGGAGGGGTCGGGCGATGCGGCCGGGAGCTGTGCTGCTCGACGTGGCTCCCGGAGCTGAAGCCCGTTTCGCTTCAGCTCGCAAAGGATCAGCGCCTCTCGCTCAATCCGGCTCAGATCAGCGGCTGCTGCGGCCGATTGATGTGCTGCCTGATGTACGAGCACCGGACATACGTGGAGTCGAGACGACGATTCCCGCGGGAAGGACGGTTGATCCGCACGGCACAGGGTGAAGAGAAGGTGATCTCCGTGGACATCTGGGGTGACCTGGTGACGCTTCGGAGTGCCGAGGGTGAGCAACGCACGGTGAAGCTCGAGGAACTCAAGCAGGAGGTCGGTCCACCCGGAGCGCGCTGGCCGTCGGACGACGCTGGCGCCGCACCCGACGGTGATCACGGGACGAAGGAAGGGAGTACATGAGGGACGGGAATCGCAGCTACTACACGACCCCGATCTACTACGCGTCGGGTGAGCCCCACCTCGGGCATGCGTACACGACCATCCTCACCGACGTCCTCGCCCGCTTCGACCGCCAGGACGGGAAGAATGTTCTCTTCCTCACCGGCACCGACGAGCACGGCCAGAAGATCCAGGATGAAGCCGAGAAGCGTGGCGTCACACCGATGGAACTGTGCGATACGATGGCAGAACGCTTCGCCGCGGCTTGGGAGCGGCTGAACATCTCGCACGATCGCTTCATTCGCACGACAGAAGACGAGCACAAGGCAGTGGTAACCGCCTTTCTCCAGCGCCTGTGGGATCGCGAACAGATCTACGAAGGCACGTACTCCGGGTGGTACTGCGTTTCCGACGAGCGCTACTGGACCGAGAAGGACATCGGAGAAGATCACCGTTGTCAGATCTGTGGACGGGAGGTCGTGCACGTCGAAGAGAAGAACTACTTCTTCCGCATGGGGGCCTACCAGGAGGAATTGGTTCGCCACATCGAGGAGAACCCCGACTGGATCGTCCCCGACATCCGTCGAAACGAAATTCTCGGCTTTTTGCGTCAGCCGTTGGGAGATCTGTCGATCTCTCGGCCGAAGTCTCGTGTCTCGTGGGGGATCGAGCTGCCCTTCGATAGCGACCATGTCGCGTACGTCTGGGTCGATGCGCTGATCAACTACCTGACGGCGTCGGGCGCGATCGATCCCGCCGCAGCGCCCGCTGACCAGGGATGGGAGGACGTGTCGGCATCCTGGGGGCCAGCGGACATGCACGTTATCGGCAAGGACATCCTCACGACTCACTCTGTCTACTGGCCGACTCTCCTCATGGGGGTAGGCCTCCCGGTCCCGACTCGCATCCTTTCCCATGGATGGTGGGTCGTGGGCGAGACGAAAATGTCGAAGTCGATCGGCAACGTCGTGGATCCGCTCGCCCTCCGCGAAACCTTCGGTACCGACGCCGTTCGCTGGTACCTCATGCGGGAGATGCCCACCGGCGGCGACGCCTCGTACACGCCCGAGCGTTTCCTCACGCGATACGACGAACTCTCCAATGTGCTCGGGAACCTGGCGAGTCGGGCGACGTCCATGATCGTGAAGTACCGCGAGGGAGTCATCCCGGACGCCCCGGACAACGGGCTCGAGGACGAGGTCGCTGCGACGCTCACGACTGTCCGCGAATCACTCGCCAAGCATAAGATCCACGATGCCCTCGGAGCCGCGATGGATCTCGCGCGCACCGCGAATGGCTACGTGGAGGATCGGCAACCATGGGCCCAGGCGAAGGACCCTGGCTCCGCAGGTGATCTCGACGAAACGCTCGCCACGCTCGCGCGGGCACTGACCGTGTTGAGCGCCCTCTTCCAGCCGGTGTGTCCGGCGAAGATGCACGACCTGGCAGGCCGACTCGGGCTCGACGATGTACCGCAGATTGACCAGGCAGTGTCCGTTGGATTGACCGGACGAAGCGTAGCCAAGGGGGAGCCGCTCTTCCCCAGGATCGACCACGGATGGACTTCCGAGGAGACGCCATGATCACACTCCTCCCTTCTTGTACTTGCACCTTTGTTCACGAAGTCGAGGGTCGTCGCTTGACTTCCGTTTCCACGGCCGCCTAGCTTTAATAGCTGGGCCTGACGATCGACGTCGGGCACTTATGACGCAGTCAGGCTCAGCCCCCCCCCTGAGCGTGCCGTAGTCCCGCAGTTTGAACGATCACGAAGACCAGGCGGACTTATGGCCAGAGACAGGTGGACGTTCCTCGTCATGCGAGGCGAGGACGACCCGGTCCAACAATACATGCTCTCGACCCAGTCGCTGCGCTTGCTCGCAGGTGCCGGGGTCGTGGCGTCGATGCTCGTCGTTGCAGGCGCGCTCGTGCTGGGGACGTACTCACTACAGCGGATCAACGCGCGCAGCCTCGAGGCTCGCAATGCGGCTCTGGAAGAGGAACTCACGCACTTCCAGGGGCGTCTCTCTGAACTCGAGTCTACACTCGATATGGTAGCGTCGAACGACGCACACTTCCGTAGCATCGCAGGGCTGGAGATCATCGACCCCGAGGTTCTGGAGGCCGGCATCGGTGGTCCGGGTCAGGGTATGCCCGAAGCCTCCGCGCTGTGGTCGGTGGACTCGGTCACCACCAAGACGATCTTCGCCACCGGATACGACCTGAGCACCCTCGAGCGCCGGGCACGCCTCCTGTCGGAGAGCCTGGAAGAGGCGACGGACTCTGCTCTTTCCCATCGGGATCTGCTGGAGTCTACTCCGTCGATTCTTCCTACCCGGGGCTGGCTTTCGTCACGTTTCTCCCAGTCGCGCATGCATCCGGTACACAACCGGCCTCTCCCGCATGAGGGCATCGATATTTCGGCGCCGACCGGCACTCCGATTTTCGCTGCAGCCAAGGGTCGAGTGATCCGATCGGGCTGGGTGGTCGGGTATGGCCTCACGGTCGAAGTCGACCACGGCTTCGGCTTCTCCACGCTCTACGGGCATGCGTCAACACTCATCGTCCAGGTCGGAGACGAGGTCACTCGCGGCGACGCGATCGCCCAGGTCGGCAGCACGGGTATCACGACCGCACCCAACCTCCACTACGAGGTGAAGGTGAATGGCGTCGCTCAGGATCCATCCGGCTTTATCCTGCCTGACTACGTCCGGAACTGATCCCGAGACTTTCTTCGGGAATCACGACACAGTTGATACCCTTTTTGTGCACTACTACCTTCGTGCGCTTCACCTTTCCAGTCTGACGATCGACGGAGTCTGTTTCATGAGAAGGTCCCTCCCGTTCGCCCTGAGTCTCATGCTCGCCACCGCGGCGTGTGGCCCAGCTGAGGTCGTGGTCTCTATTGAGGTCGACATGCCGAACCCTGATGGGGAAGGCACGATTACTCAGACGCTCTCCGATATCGAGGTCCAGCTCATCCCCTTCGATCGCGACGCGATCTTTGCGGATATGGCGACGGCGTACGGAACTCCTGAGCCCGAAGTCCCGCAGGCACTGATTGATCAGCGCAATGAGGTTCAGGCGGCACAGGCCGAGTGGGATGCCGCCAACCGCCGCTGGGCGACGATTCGCGACACGCTCCAGCAGCTCAACGACGCGATGGAAGGGCTCGCTCGTGGCGAGGCCCGTTACGTGGCACTCTTCCGCGAGTGGCAGGATTGGGACAGCCAGTACGGCGCCGCGGAGCGTGAGGTCAACCAGACCTTCGAGGCCTTCAACGAGATGCAGCTGGGTACCATTCGCCAGTCTGACTCCGTTCGCATCCTCCAGGACAACTGGGCCGATGAGGCGTTCACGGACATCGGCGTGGTCTTCGCGACCGCGCAGAGCGAGTCGGGCCTGGACTGGGTCGTCGATACCACGGACGCGAATGGCGTCGCGCGGGGCGGCCTCCGGGTGGCACCCGGACAGTACTGGGTCTACGCCCGTTACGAACTCGCCTACACGGAGCTCTACTGGAACTTCCCGATCACGGTCGAGAAGGGCAGCGAGCCCATGACGGTACAGCTGACTCGCTCGAACGCGCAGGAGCGCATCAAGCTCTAGCAGCTCGATCGAGGGACAGGCCTGACAGGGCCTGACGGCCGCCCGAGTGCAAACGCACCCGGGCGGCTTCCTTTTGGCCCCAGGTTCCGTATTGTGGTGGACTCCCGGCCCTCCTGATCTGGTGCAATGGCCCACAGTCCGAGTCCAACCTTCGAGATCGACGCAAACCGCGTCGGATGGATCACCTTCGACGATCCCGAGCGATCGATGAACGTGCTCACCGAAGACGTCATGCTCCGCCTCCGCGAGACCCTCGACGAAGCGCGGACCGCCGCCCGTGAAGCCCGTATCACCGCCGTCGTGATCCGAAGCGGAAAGTCCGACTCGTTCATCGCGGGCGCCGACATCGACGTGATTGCGGGCGTCGAGGACCCCATCGAAGCGGAAGCGACCGTTCGTGTGGGACAGAGCATCTACAACGAAGTGGCCGCTCTTCCGGTCCCGACTGTGGCGGCGATCCACGGGGTGTGCGTCGGTGGGGGCGTCGAACTATCGCTCGCCTGCGACCACCGCGTGCTGACGGATGCGAAGAAGACGACGATGAGTCTGCCCGAGGTACAACTCGGGATCCTACCGGCATGGGGTGGAACCACCCGACTCCCCCGATTGATCGGGCTTCAGGCGGCCCTCGACCTCTTGCTCACCGGCAAGCGAGTGAACGCCCGGAAGGCGAAACGAATCGGGTTGGCCTCGGACGTCGTGCCCGCCGGTGGCCTCGACGACGGGGTCCGCACCTTTCTCGACAGCCTCGCCTCCGACGGCTCCACCACGACGAAGGGGAGGGGTCCACGGAGATCGCTGGTAACTCGTGCGCTGGACGGGACACCACCCGGCCGCAGGATCGTGCTGACCATGGCACGGAAGAAGGTGCTCGCCACGACGGGAGGCCACTACCCTGCTCCACTTCGGATCCTGGAAGTGTTACGGGACCATCTCGGCGGAACGGTCGAACAGAGTCTGGCCGCCGAGGCCAAGGCTGCTGCGCAGCTTCTGGTCTCTCCGGTATGTAAGAACCTCGTGCACGTCTTTCACATGCGGGAAGCCGCTCGGAAGGGGACGGGCCTCGAGCGCGAGACAGCCGCGAATCAAGCCGCCGAAGCTCGTCGAGTCGACACGCTGGGCGTGCTCGGTGCCGGCGTCATGGGCGGAGGTATCGGTCAGTTAGCCGCCGCCAAGGGGATTAACGTCTACTTGAAGGACATCCAGCACGAAGCTGTGACGGGGGGACTACGTCACGCCCGCGGCCTCTTCGACAAGGCAGTCCAGCGGCGCCGGATGTCGCGCAGAGAAGCCGACCAGGCCCAGGAGCGCATCGCGGGTGGCCTGGATTACCATGGGCTCTCCAGCGCCGATCTCGTGGTCGAGGCGATCGTCGAAAAGATGGAGGTAAAGAAGGCAGTCCTCCGAGAGACCGAAGGTCACGTGTCGGAAACGTGCGTCCTCGCCACAAACACCTCTTCGCTGTCCGTGGCCGAGATGGCAGAGGCACTCGAACACCCTGAGCGGTTCTGCGGGATGCACTTCTTCAATCCCGTACACCGGATGCCCCTCGTGGAAGTGATCCGAGGGCCCCGCACGTCCGACGAGGCCGTCGTCACCGTCTACCGCCTGTCCGTCGCACTCGGAAAGGTGCCTGTGGTGGTGGGAGACGGTCCCGGATTTCTCGTGAACCGCATTCTCGGGCCGTATCTGAACGAGGCGGGCTTCCTGCTCGCCGACATCGGATCCGTCGAAGAGATCGACTACGTCGCCAAGGAGTTCGGGATGCCAATGGGTCCACTCCGACTCATCGACGAGGTTGGGATCGACGTCTCCGGGCATGCCGGCGCATCCCTGCACGCAGGCCTCGGGGAGCGGCTCACGCCAGCGCCACTCCTCCTCGAGCTCGGGAAGACAGGCCGTCTCGGCCGAAAGGGCGAGTTGGGCTTCTATCGCTACGCAAAGGGAAAGGCGACGGAAGTCGACCCGGGCATCTACCCCGCGCTCGGCCTCCCCGAAGGAAGGTCGAAGTCCAGCACGAGTGATCTAGACGCGACCCGCCGCACGATCCGCCGACGTCTCGTCCTGGTAATGATCAACGAGGCCGCACGCATTCTCGACGACGGGATCGTCTCGGCGGCCCAGGACGTCGACCTGGCCATGATCATGGGTACCGGTTTTCCGCCTTTTCGGGGCGGCCTCCTTCGCTTTGCGGATACACTCCACCCTCGCGCTGTCGTCGACGGCCTGAAGGAGTTTGGCACGACCCACGGAGCGCGCTTCGAGCCCGCGCCTCTCCTCACTCGACTCGCCAGTGAAGACCGCTCGTTCTACGACGCGTTCCCGGGATCTCTGGGCGGACCCAACGGTGCATGAGCCACTCCGCTTCGTGGGGATCGTACCCGCCTCCGGAGCGTCCAGACGAATGGGTCGCACCAAGGCGACACTCGAGTTGGAAGGACGGACCTTTCTCGTGCGAGTGGTCGACGCACTTCGCCGAGGCGGCTGCGACGAAGTCGTCGTCGTCGTGGACCGCTCCAATCAGGAGGTTCGACTCGAGGCCGAGCAACTCGGGGTCACTGTCCTCGAAAATCCGCATCCGGGCGAGGGACCGATCACTTCGCTCCGCCTCGCGCTCAGTGGGCTATCCACTGACGTCGATGGCATTGCGTGGCTTCCGCTCGACCACGCCCTGGTCGACGATAATGCCGTACGCCGCCTCCTCGAGGCCTCAACGGTATCCGGAGCGCCCCTCACCCTCCCGATGTACGGGGCGAAAAGGGGCCACCCAGCGGTCTTTCGGAGGACCCTTTTCCCGGAGCTTACCGATCCCGCGCTCGATGGGGGCGCACGAACCGTTGTTCACCGACATCTCGAGGACGCGTGCCTCGTCGCCTTCGATCATCCGGGCGTGATCGAGGACATCGACACCCCAGAGGCGTACGACCGCGTCCGTGCCTCGCTGGAAGCGTCCGGATCGACACAGCCCCTCTCGGCGGCCGAGGCGGCCGAACTCCTTC
Organism: Gemmatimonadota bacterium; assembly: GCA_039585535.1. Classification (GTDB taxonomy): domain Bacteria; phylum Gemmatimonadota; class Gemmatimonadetes; order Longimicrobiales; family Gaopeijiaceae; genus UBA2589. The sequence goes on from JBDGVS010000023.1 coordinate 7,865, forward strand.
TGGCGACCTCGAGCGCCGGTGGAACGGCTGCTGTAGCGACGCTGGTCGGTGCTGTGGACGGTACTCGACTGGGCGCCCGGCTGGCCCGGGTACGAGAGAGTGGCACGGGCGACCTGGCGGGACACACCAGCCGGGGCCAGTTGGGGTCTGTCCCGTTGGAGGAGGCGGCCGTTCGCCTCCTCGACGAGGCAATCCTCGATGGGCGCGCTCCCGACGGCGTCCGGACCGTCGACCTGGCAGGAGGAGCGGAACTCTACATCGAGATTCGACGCCCGATCCGAGAACTCATCGTCGTCGGTGCCGGCCACGTCGCGCAGCCGATGGCCCATCTGGGGGCCCTGCTCGGGTACCGGGTGACGGTCCTCGACGACCGACCCGACTTCGCGACCCAGGAGAGATTTCCCGACGCAGAGCGCCTGGTCCGCGCGGATTTTTCCGATCCGTTTGCCGATGTGTCCCTGCACGAGCGGTCGCACCTGTTGCTGGTCACACGAGGTCACAAGTACGACTACGAGTGCCTGATCCGCGCCCTCAGGACGGATCCGCCTCCCGCCTACATCGGTATGATCGGGAGCAGACGGCGCGTTCGGGCCACCTACGTGCAGCTCGTCGAGGAGGGCTTCGACTCCGCCGCGCTCGAACGTATCCATGCCCCGGTCGGTCTCGACATCGGAGCAGAAACACCGGAGGAGATCGCCGTGGCGGTAGCCGCCGAGCTGGTCATGCTGGACCGAGGTGGCCGCGGAACGCCGCTGCGACAGGTCGAGCGCGTAGCCGAACGATTCTTCAGCGATACACCGTGACGGAGATTCGATGACGAACGAAGACGATCGGAGCCTCGCCGAAGCGTTGGTAGAGGCCCGTGTCGCTGGTCGGCCCTGCGCCCTCGCCACGATCGTCGCGACCCGTGGTTCGACGCCGCGGAAGGTCGGTGCCAGGATGGTCGTGGACCCGGCGGTCGGACTCGTCGGCACGGTGGGCGGAGGGTGCGGCGAAGCAGAGGTCATCGAGTCGGCACAGCGCGTGCTGGCGAGTGGGACACCCGAGCGCGTTCGCGTCGACCTGACCGAGGACTTCACCACGTGGAGCCCGGCGGTATGCGGCGGCGTGATGGACGTCTTCGTCGAGCGTGTCGAGTCGGCCGACCCGTGAACGAGCCGGCCCGGGTCGCGATCCACTACCGACGTCCTCCGGATCGCCTCCGTGTGTACGACCAGCGGGTCGCCCTCGAGCGCGAGGACGTCATCGTGACCCTTTCGGAGCCGCTGGAGCTGGAAAGCCCGATGGAGTTCGAGGGCACGACCATGCTGGAGCCCGGGTCGCTCGCAGTCTGGTTCACCTTCCCGGGGCTGTGGCACGACATCGGCCGCTTCCATCGGGCCGACGGACAGCTGACAGGGATCTACGCCAACGTCCTGACGCCCGTCGAGATCGAGGGCCAGCTGTGGCACACGACGGACCTGTACCTCGACATCTGGCAGCCCGTCGGAGGTCCCGACCGCATCCTCGATGAAGACGAGCTCGACGAGGCGCTCTCGGCCGGCCACATCGATGCGGACACGGCCGACCGCGCCCGCGAGGAAGCCGCTCGTCTGATACGGCTCAGCCTCGAAGGTGCCTGGCCCCCACCGGTCGTCCACGAATGGACTCTCGAGCGCACACAGGCCACGCTCGGGGATATCGGGTCCGGCGGCTAGTCGTCGTCCTTCAGGTAAGCCGAGACCAGCCGGTCTACATCTACGAACATCCGCGCCAGGACATCAGGGTCCTCCCGCAGACAATCGATGAGGCGGTCGTACTTCTCGACGGACGCGGAAGGGATGCTCACCGTCTCGTGGTGGTACTCTCCGTCATCGACGAAGAGGAGGCGCACCTTCACGCTCCCGCCGCTCATCGTGCGATCCCGTGGCTTGGCTGGATCACGGCGTTCCCGGGCCGGCCCCGGTGATCTGTTCGATCGCCTGGGCGAGGCTGGCGAAGTCGTAGTTGTTCAGCTTCCGCGTCACACCATTGGCATTCAGGAAGATCGACGGCGTACCACTCACACCCATCCGCGCCCCGAGCTCCATGTTCGCCGTCACCACATCGGCGTACTTATCGCTGTTCAGGCACGTCTTGAACGGACCTGTATCGGCGCCCACGTCGGACGCATACCCCTCGAAGGCGCTGGAGGGCATCGAAGCCGAAGACCAGCGTGCCTGGTTCCGGAAGAGCGTCTCGTGGTACTCCCAGTACTTGTCCTGGTCCGCGGCGCAACGAGCCGCGCGGGCCGCGAGGAACGCGTTCGGGTGAATGGCGATCAGCGGGAAGTCGTAAAAAACGAACTGTGCCTGTCCCGATTCGACCAGGATTCCGTCGATCTGTGGTTTGACGGAAAGCGCGAACGAGCCGCAGCCCGGGCACTGGTAGTCCCCGAACTCGACGATCGTTACGGGAGCGGCCTCATCCCCGAGCGTGACGCCCTGGGCCAACGCTACGAGTTCCTCGTCGCTGCCGACGTCGAGCTCGATCGGAGCTGCAGCTGCGGTGCTGAGCATGCTCGAGCTGACCTGCCACCCGACGGCGCCGATGCCGATCACGGCGACCGCACCAAAGATGTAGTAGAACTTCTTCATGTCGGATTCAGCCGCACGGGCCTCCCGACGCTCTTCGCCTCTGGACACGTCTTACTCCGCGTTCGCCGCACCCCACGGTGGAGGTGTCGGTCGTGATGCGCCGCTCCCTGCAAGCAGCGTTCCTCGACAATCATTCATTCGCCGGGACCGGGAAGATGTTTCCACCCTTCGGACCGATCAAGCAAGGACGTTAGTCCACCAACAGCTCCAGCACCCGATCCGTGTCTGAAAAATCTGCAATTACGTGGTCCGGATCGGACGCCTGAAGGGCCGAGACGCTGAACGAGCCGGTCGCCACAGCGAGGGTTCGAGTCCCGCCCGCCTTTCCACACGCCACGTCGCGGGGCGTGTCACCGACAACGATCGCCGACTCGGCCGACACGACGTCACCCCATAGTCCACGCGCGCGCCCCACAGCGATCGCCGGAAGTTCGTCACGCTGCTCATGATCCGACCCGTAGCTGCCGAAGGAGAAGCGCCCCCACAATCCGCCCGAATCGAGCTTGAGCTGTGCACCTCCGGCGATGTTCCCGGTGAGCAGTCCGACCCCCACGTCGTCGTGTGCTGACAGCGCATCCAGCAGCTCGGGAACGCCAGGGAGCACCGTGACCGGGCTCTCGGGCAGCCTCGCCTCCAGATACGCGAGGTACCGATCCCACAGATCCTGCAGCCCTTCGTCGATCTTCTCGTGCGCCACCCCCACGCCGGCGAGAAGCTCACGGGCAATCTGGGGGTCGGTCTTTCCGGCGAAGCTCACCGTCTCGAAGTCACCAGGCGTGCCGTACGTCTCGCGCATGGCATCCACGAATGCGTGCTTCGCAGGGCCACCCCACAAGAGGGTGCCATCGATGTCGAAGAGGATGATCCGGCGCATACGAACTCCGTCGGTTATTCGGTCGATCAGGTGATGACCTGAGGGGAAGCAGGACAGTCGGAACAACCAGCGGGCGTTTCCAGATTTCCGCCACTGATCACGGCCGCAACCCGTCCACCACCCAGCCGGACCTTGCCGGACAATAGCGCGGCGGTCGTCGCGGCCCCGCTCCACTCCGCCACGAGCTTGTGACGGTGGACGAGCATCGCCGCGGCCTTTCGAATCGAGTCGTCGTCGACCGTGACGACGTCATCCATGAGATCTCGAGCGTGCTCGAACGTCAGATCCCCGGCGATGACCGGCTTGAGTCCGTCCGCGATGGTTCGAACCTCCCCGAGCAACGTCGGCGCGCCGTGGTCGAGCGCCGCGCGCATCGAGGCAGCGCCCTCGGGCTCCACCCCGATAACTCGGGCCGAGGGGATCAACCGCTTCACCGACGCAGCGATGCCGCTCGCCAGTCCGCCGCCGCCAATCGGCGCCAGCACGATGTCCACATCGGCCCAATCCCGAGCGATCTCCAGGCCGACGGTGCCCTGCCCTGCGATGATGTGCCGATGGTCGAACGGCGGCACCATCACCAGCCCCTCGGCAGCGGCGATCGACTCGGCACGCGCCTTCCTTTCGACCGACGTCGTTCCTTCGAAGACCACTTCGGCACCCAGTCGAGCCGCCCCGTCACGTTTCACTTTGGGCGCGTCCGTCGGCATGACGACGACGACCCGAAGTCCGCGCAACTTGCCCGCGAGTGCTACCGCCTGAGCATGGTTTCCCGACGAATACGTGATGAGGCCCGACGAGACCTGCTCGTCGGACAGCTGCGAAACGAAGTTGTAGGCTCCCCGGATCTTGAACGACCCGGCTCGCTGGAGATTTTCACACTTCAAGCGGACGTTGGCGTCGACCGCTTCGGAAATTGCGTCGGCCGGCAGGAGCGGCGTAGGCACGATGATACCGGCCAGACGACGCGACGCCGCCTCGATCTCGGTCAGCCCGACCAGCCCTCGCCCCTGCACGACGTCGTTCACGAGACGTCGCCTTCGTCACCCTCTTCCGGCGCGTCATCTCCATCGGATTCCGGTGCTCCGGCGTCCGTGTCCGTGTCGGCCTTCGGAGCATCCGTCGGGGCGCCTTCCTCCGCGCCCTCGACTCCCTCCAGCTGATCATCTTCGTCGTCGTCATCGATGACGACCCGGGCGACGTCGACCACGACATCGCCGTCGTCGAGGTTCATCAGTTTGACGCCCTGCGTAGCCCGGCCGATGACTCGAATTTCAGAGACACGCTGACGATTCACGACACCGTTCTTCGTGATCATCATCAACTGCTCGTCTTCATCCACCGCTCGGACGGTGACGACCTCACCGGTCTTCTCCGTGACTTTGATGTTGATCACGCCATACCCGCCGCGCTTCTGGAGGCGGTACTCCGAGATCGGCGTTCGCTTCCCGAGTCCGTTCTCGGACACGACCAGGATCGTCGACTCCGGACGCGCCACGACCATCCCGACGACCTCATCGCCCTTCCGCAACTTGAGACCCCGAACACCGGCGGTCGCACGCCCCATGGGACGAGCGTTCTCCTCATTGAAGCGGATGGCCATTCCCTTCCGGCTCGCGATGAGGACCTCGTCGTCTCCCGACGTGACGCGTACCTCGATCAGCTCGTCGTCCTGATCGATGTTCATCGCGTTCAGGCCGATGGTGCGGACGTTTCCGTAGGCGGAGAGGGCCGTCTTCTTCACGACGCCCTTCCGGGTGCCGAAAATCAGGAACTGATCGGGCGAGAACTCCCGTACCGGGACCACCGCCGCGATCTGCTCGTCGGCGCCGAGATTCAGCAAGTTCACGATCGGCTTACCGCGAGAGATTCGACTTCCGACCGGAATCTCCCAGACCTTCTTCCAGTAGCACTGGCCGCCACGCGTGAAGATCATCAGATAGTCGTGCGTCGACGCCACGAAGAGGTGCTCGACCCAATCCTCTTCCTTGGTCTCCATCCCTCGGAGACCCCGTCCACCGCGACGCTGGGCCCGGTAGGTGCCGACAGGGAGTCGCTTGACGTACCCCTGATGCGACACCGTCACGACCATGTCTTCTTCGACGATCAGATCCTCGACGTTGAAGGCGCCGATGGCGTGCGTGATCTCGGTCCGTCGCTCATCGCCGTATTTGGCCTCGACCTCGGCCAGCTCATCCTTGAGGATGCCCATGCGGACCTCCTCGGAGCCGAGAATGCGACGGAGTTCTGCAATGATCGCGCGTACCTCGGCGAGCTCCTCTTCCAGCTTGTCGATCTCGAGGCCGGTGAGGCGCGCGAGCCGCATGTCCAGAATCGCCTTCGCCTGGCGCTCGGACAGCTCGAAGGTCTCTTGCAGCTGGCGCGACGCCGTTTCGGTGTTCGACGAGGCTCGGATGACCTTGATCACTTCGTCGATGTTGTCGACGGCGATCTTGAGTCCCTCGAGAATATGCTCGCGCTCGAGCGCCCTCCGCAGGTCGAACTCCGAGCGCTTGACGATGACCACCAGCCGGTGGGCGATAAAGTGCCCGAGCATCTCTCGAAGCGGCATGATCTTCGGCTCGCCATCGACGAGGGCGAGCATGATCGTACCGAAGGTCGACTGCATCTGTGTGTGCTTGTACAGCCGGTTGAGCACGATCTCCGGCACCGAATCGCGCTTGAGCTCGATCACGATGCGCATGCCGTCGCGATCGGACTCGTCCCGCATGTCGCGGATGTCGGTCAGCTTCTTGTCGCGCACGAGCTGAGCGATCTGCTCGATCAGGCGGGACTTGTTCACCATGAACGGGATCTCGGTGACGATGATCCGTTCGGAGTGAGCGTCGACCGGTTCGATCCTCGCTCGTGCCCGCATGACAATTCGACCACGCCCGGTCCGATAGGCGTCGCGAATCCCCTCTCGGCCGCAGACGAAGCCGCCCAACGGGAAGTCCGGACCCTGGACGATCGCCTCGAGTTCCTCCTGCGGGAGATCGGGGTCGTCGATCAGCGCCGTGGTAGCCTGTACGACTTCACGCAGATTGTGCGGCGGGATGTTCGTGGCCATACCGACGGCGATACCCGACGAACCGTTGATCAGGAGATTCGGGACGCGCGCAGGAAGCACGGTCGGCTCCTGACGACTGCCATCGAAGTTGTCGGCGTAGCGCACCGTCTCCTTGTCGATGTCAGCCAGGAGCTCGGTCGAGATCGCCTTCAGACGGGCTTCGGTATACCGATAAGCCGCGGCGGAGTCGCCGTCGACCGAACCGAAGTTGCCCTGCCCGTCGACGAGCGGATAGCGCAGAGAGAAGTCCTGCACCATGCGCACCAT
>JBDGVS010000024.1:0-21296 GCA_039585535.1 Gemmatimonadota bacterium
TCTCTCGGAGGAGAACGCCGCCGACCATGAGCAGATGGGTTCATGGATGGAGTACGGCAGCGGTGTGCGGGTCCTCCCTCTGCTCTCTGACCACGCGCCGCACTTCGATGGGCTCGAGCTGTACGAGGGGACCCTTGGGCGACCGCGCGCGGAGCCGCCCGAGACTGCCGCCGATTGGCTCGGTGGTGAGACGTTCGCGTTCCTGGTCGACTTCCTGGACTCGTCCGGTGATATCGCGTTCCGCGTCTACTACCAGGATGCGGTGACCGCACCGCCGTACGGATTCGCTCCGGACTCCTTGATCGCGGAACACCCGGTCGATGTGGCGATCTTCGTTCCCGCGACGTTCGATCAGGTCGAGTGGCACCCGGAAGCGTTCGTCGAGAATCTGCAGCCCGAGCGCGTTCTGCTGGGGCACTGGGAAGACTTCTTCATCCCGATCGAGATCAACACACGATCGGTTCTGACCGCCGATATCGAGCACTTCGAGAGTCGACTCCGGCGTGTGCTCGATGGAGAGTTCTGGCGCCCCGAGATTGGGACGGTGTTTCGCTTCGGACGCTGAGGTCGAGCTCGTAGGGGGTCTCCGCGCCGGGGGTTAGCGGTCCCTACGTCATTCGACGTAGGGCGAAAAGCACGCGCGCAGCTTAAAGTGAAGCTGCTAGTCGGGGGTGAGTTTCCCCATACCGCGTGAGGTGATCATGATTCCGTTCGGCCTGTCTTTTCGTCGTGTCGCTCTCGCCGTCATCGCTCTCCCGCTGTTCTTGGCCGCCTGCGGGGTCGCGACATGGGCGCCGACGCTCTACCCCGCCGACGAGGGGCTTCCACGGGATGTCGGATCGGATCGCTGGCTCAAGGTCCACATGTTCTCAGGAGACGTTTATGTCCTGGAGTTATGGGAAGATCCTGGCCAGTCGGAAAATCTGAAGGGTGCCGGGGTCCTGTTCGGGCCGAGTCGAGAGGTGGGGACGGAGCTCGTCGTCGACATCCCTCGTGACTCGATCGCACTACTCGAGACGAATGATCGGGATGTCGTTGGTGAGTTTGCCCTCACGGGCCTCTCGGTATTCACCACCCTGAACGCTGCAGTCACGATCGCTTGCCTGGCGGATCCGAAAAGCTGCTTCGGTTCGTGTCCTACGTTTTACGCGTCTGAGGATGACGACCGACCACTTGCGGAGGGCTTCTCGTCGAGCTTCGCTCGCGCTCTCGAAGAGAGAGACATCGATCGCCTGGGGCTCATCGCCGCGCCGGGAACATTCTCCCTCGTCATGCGAAACGAAGCACAGGAGACGCACGCCGTTCGTCACGTCCGGCTTCTCGGGGCCCCGGTGTTCGACGGATCCACGGTTCTACTGTCGAACGAAGGCACATTCGTTCGGGCGACCGCAACCGAGATGCCGCTCACATGCAGCACAGCAAACGGGAGTTGTCTGAGCCAGGTCGAGAAACGCGACGACGTCGAGTACGCTCCCACGACGGACGTGGAAGATCTCGCGACGCGAGAAGAAATGCGCCTTTCGTTCGGACCGGTATCGGGGCGCGTCGGACTGGTGCTCTCGGCTCGCCACTTCTTTGTGACGACTTACGTCTTCTATCAGTCCCTGGCGTACGCGGGTGCCCGCACAGGAGATCTGCTCGCGTCTCTCGAACGGGGCGAGCCGGGGCTCTCGGAGCGCGTGCTTGGCGTGGCCGAAGAACTCGGGGGGATCGAAGTGTGGGTCCGGGAGCGGGGTGGCGCGTGGCGCGTGACCGGCACATTCGACGAGGCCGGGCCCATCGCAGCGGATCAGCAGGTTGTCGACCTGGGCGTCTTCGGAGATGCCGAGATAGAAGTCGAGCTTCGCATGGCTCAGGGAAACTGGCGGATCGATGAGGTCGGGCTGGCTCTGCTCGAGGGGGCGGTAGAACCATGGGTGATCGACGTGGATAGCGTCACGTCACTGGCCGGCACGGCACCGGACGTCGCCCATCGACTACTCGACCCGGAGTCGTACCTGGTCACGACTCAGGGGGACGGCTATCAGCTCTGGTTCACGATCCCCGAAGGAGGCGACCACCGTCTCTTCCTCGACTCGCAGGGCTACTACTACGAGTGGATGCGAGAGGGCTGGCTGGTGGAACAGAACGCGCTCCTGGCTGCCTCGGTGCTCTCGCGCCCTCGCGACGCGCTCAGGAGCATGGCGCCTGGCTTCAAGGAGATCGAGCCCGAGATGGAGCAGCTCTTCTGGTCCAGCCGATTCAGGAGATAGGCCATGCGCTTCTCGGAAAGTTTCGGTGTGGTCCTGCTGGCCATAACGCTCTCGGGTAGCCTCGCCCCGGCTGCGGCTCAGGAGCGGCAGGCACGCGTGCCCGTTCCGGTTCTCGGGCGCACGCTCGACTTGCGGATGGGCGATGAGGACCGACGGTTGGGCGAACTCATTGAAGTCGATGACGACACTCTTCTGCTCCTGGACGAAGGGGGTCTGGTTACGGTGCCGCTGAGCGACATCACGTCGGTTCGCTACCACCGGCATGGGTTCGGCTCCAGTGACGCGCTCCTCTGGGTCGGACTGGGTGCGCTGGTGACGGGTGCCGGGATGACTGCCGCCTGCGCCAAGGTGGAGGATACCAGCTGCTCTGGCGTGTTCCTGGGCTTCTCCATTAGCTGGGCCGTAGTCGGGGGCTTGCTTGCCGGGTCCGTCGCCAGCGGGCAGCCCCGGGACCTGTCGCCCACCTCATCCGGTCTCCGTCCCTACGCGCGGTTTCCCCAGGGGGCGCCCGATGGCTTCGAAGCAACGGAATCCGTGGCCAGAGGCGGCGCTCGCTAGCGACCACTTGACCTATCAACTGCACTGCAGTAGAAATTAATAAGAAATATACTGCACTGTAGGAGATATCATGGGTCGGGCACTCGGTGAGTTCGAGCAACTCATTCTCTTCGCGCTCCTGGAGCTCGACGACGCGGCGTATGGTGCCTCGATCGGGCGGGCCATCGAGGAGCGCACGGGGCGGCGGGTTGCTGCCGGTGCCATCTACACCGCGCTCGACCGGCTGGCCGTTCGAGGGTTGGTCACGGCTCGGGTCGGTGACCCGACTCCGGAGCGTGGTGGCCGTCGACGGAAGTACTACACGCTGGAACCAGAGGGCGCCCTGGAGTTGAATCGGTCGGTTGAGGTACTGCGATCGATGTCGGAGGGGCTGCTCCCGAAACTCGAAATACTCTCGGGTGGGAGCGAAGGGTGAACCGACTCTCCCGCGTCGATCGTGCCCTGCTCCGGGTTCTGGTTCGAGGTCCCGGAGCAGAGTTCGTGATCGGGGACCTCCTCGAAGCCTACGAAGCCGACCTCCAGTCAGGGGCCACACGGGCGGTAGCCCGGCGTCGGCTGCGCGCCGGCATCATGGGAAGCGGGCAAGCTGCGCTTGTGTGGCGACTTCGGCGTCGACTGCCTGGCGGGGGCATGAGGGTGGGTGATGCGAGGGACCAGGGCCCCGCGGGGGGGCGCTGGGCAACTGGAGCGGTGGGGGAGATGATGGGTGGGTTGGTTCAGGATGTACGAATAGCCGCGCGGAGCCTCCGGCGTCGACCGGGATTCACGATGGGTGTCGCTTTGACGCTCGGGCTGGGTATCGGTGCCACGGCTGCGATCTTCAGCGTCGTAGATGGGGTCGTGCTGCGCTCGCTCCCCTATGCGGAAGCCGACCGGCTCGCAGCGGTCGGAGCAACGTTCCCCACGCGAGAGTGGGCGGACGAAGAATCGAGCCTGCAGTACCTCGCCGGCATTTCCATGCTCAACTATCGGGACTTCGTGCGGCGCACGCGCTCGTTCGAACGGCTCGCCGGTCTGGAGCTCACGAACGCGTTGATGCCGGACCGGGGAGACGGTCCTGAGTTGGTGCGTGCGGCCCGGGTGTCGATCGACTTCTTCGAGATCCTCGGCGTTTCACCGGTACTCGGTCGAACCTTCCTCCCTGTGGAAGAACGTGTGTCTTCCGACGCCGTGGTTCTGATCACCCACGGCGCATGGCAGCGGCGTTTCGGCGCCGATCCAGGCATCGTCGGCCGTCCGCTCGGCGACGTTGAGGGCGGGTCCACAATCGTTGGGATCCTCCCCGCTGACTTCCGTGCGCCGGAGGCCTTCGTTCCCGGCATGCCTGAGTTCTGGATGCCGCTGCAGCCGGAGCACGAGCGGTACGCCAGCCGTGGCGGGCGGAGTCTCTCGATCCTCGGCCGACTGGCTCCCGAGGCCACCGTCGAGAGCGCTCGGGAGGAGGCGCGGGCGATCGCGGCTGATCTCGCGGGGGAGTTTCCTGAGGGAAACATCTACCCGGATGGATCGCACATCGGCATCGGGATCAATGGGCTACAGGCCGAGACGGTGGGGCGGACGGGCCGAACCCTTCGCATCTTCGTAGGCGCGGCCGCTCTTCTACTGCTCCTGTCGACGATGAACTCGGCGACGCTCCTGCTCAGTCGCGCGCTCGATCGGACGCGTGAGCTGGGGGTGCGCGTTGCGCTCGGCGCGGGTCGGGTCGGCGTGGTTCGGCTCCTGCTTGTCGAGGCGCTTCTTCTGGCGGCGGTCGGGGGCGTGGTGGGGATCGCCATCGCCTTCGCGGGAGTGGAGGGCTTCGTGCGACTCGCGCCTCCGTCGATCCCGAGGTTGAGTGAAATCGCCGTAGACGGTCGGGTCCTCGCGGTCGCTGTAATGATCACCCTGGGGTCGGGCCTGGCCGCTGGAATGTTGCCTGCGGTGCGACTCGGCCGAGCGGGGAAGCGGTTCGCGCTCGATGCCGGGAATCGGACGGCCGGTGAGCAGGGATACCGCGTCCGCTCCGTCCTGGTGTCCGCTCAGGTTGCGACGGCGCTGGTCCTGCTGTCGGGGGGTGGACTCCTCGTGTCGTCGTTTGGCCGGATCGTGACTGTGGAGCCGGGCTTCGAACCGGAAGGTGTCGTGACGATGAACATCGCCCTCAAGCGCCCGGGGGCTCCCGAGTCGGACGCGTGGCAGGGATGGGACGCCGCACTTGCCGAGCTCGAGCGCGTGCCCGGCGTGACTGCCCTCGCAGGAACGACCAATCCACCCTTCCAGTCCCCCTTCTGGGCGCCCCGGATGTTGTTACCGGACGACGGCCCTGAGGTGCGTCGCGAAGGGATCGCCGGGTACGCCATCACCCCGGGCTACCTCGCAGCGATCGGCACCGAGGTCGTCGCCGGGCGAGGGTTCGACCGGTCGGACGGGCAGGGAGCTGAGCCTGTGGTGATCGTCAACGAGGCCTTCGTTCGTACTCAACTGGACGGTAGCGATCCGCTGGGGCTGGTTCTACGGCAGTCGGAAGGGGATTCCGAGTCTGCGATGAGGATCGTCGGAGTTGTCGAGGACGTCGTTCAGGCCTCCGCCGACGAAGGGCCACTCCCCGCGGTCTACCTCCCTTACACGCAGACTGACTGGCCCTTTATGCAGGCCGTCGTGCGATCCAGCGTTCCTGCAGAGCTGCTGATCCCGGAGCTACGCAAGGCCGTCGCACGCTTCAACCCGGTGGTACCACCGCGGGACGTGCGTACGATGCGAGACCGCATGGCCGCGAGCAGGGTGAGTCAGTTTGTACGGTTCGCTCGCCCATGCTGTGGGGCGACGCCAGAGAGAGTTGGGCGTACGCATCGCGCTGGGAGCGAGGAGTGCGAGCGTGATGCGGCTCGTACTACGACAGGGACTGGGGATGGTGGTCGCAGGGCTGACCCTGGGCCTCGTGGTGAGCCTGTACGCGAATCGGTTGCTCGCGGGTTTTCTCTACGATGTGGAGCCGGGAGATCCGTTGACGCTCACTCTCGTGTCCGTCCTTCTGGTGACGGTGTCTGTGTTGGCCAGCCTCGTGCCGGCACGGCGCGCCACCGCGGTGGACCCGGTGGAGGTCCTGCGGGCGGAGTAGGCAGCGGGTACGAGCGCTCTTCGGCCCTACTCTCGACGCGCGGGCATCTTCGCTTCGAAGAGGAAGCGCACGGTCCGCCCGTCCGGATCTTCTGATACGATGAAGTGAGCCGGTCCACCGATGTCGAGTCCGCCACTCTCGTCGAGGGCATCACCGGTCGGGATCAGGTACAGACCGGTCACGTCCAGAGTATCCTGCGCCGTCGATGTGCCCATGTCCCCGATGTCCACGATGACAGCTTCCTCCTCAAGGAGCGGCCGGTCGTAGTTGACGAGCATGTCGGCCGTGAGGGGTGGAATCCCCGGCACCGCGATCGTGCCTCCCTGAATGAGAAGGTCAGTGACGCGACGGCCGTTGTACTCGAGGCTCTCGTAGACGGCCGGGTCGTACTCCGCGTAGCGCCCCGTGGCGATGGCATCGAGGGCGGTCAGAATACCCACGAAGTTGGTCTTCCGGAGGTGCTGCTTCTGGGGGTCGTTCTCCCACGCGCCTGACTCGATCAGGACGGTGCTCGCCCCCCATGCACCCATCAGATCTCCGAATGCTCGCGGGTTGAAGGTGTCGTCGTATTTGGCCATGTGGTCACCGACCATCGGATCCATCGCCTCGATCAGCAGACTGGCGACCTGCATCGCCTTGCGTCGCTTGTCATCGACGTCCCGTGCTTCGTTGAAGGCGGGGGCGAGCAGAGCGATGGCCACGCCCCGCTCGGAGTTCCCCACGCGGATGGCGGCTGACTGGTCGTGCAGGTTGAAGCCGAAGTCCGGCTCGACTTCATCGCGGACGGCCTTCAGCAGTCGACCCTCCGGAGTCTGAAGTCGGCGTGCATCTCGGTTCACGTCGATGCCCTGAGCGTTCCGGCGCTGGAAACGTTCGGCCCCGTCGGGGTTGAGCATCGGGATCATGTGGATCGTCGCCCCGTCGGCGATCCGGCGTGCCATGGGGTGATCTGGCGAATCGTGAAAGAAGCGAATGATGTCGGCCAGTGACATCGACGCGGTGCTTTCATTACCGTGCATCTGCGACCAGAGCAGGACGGTGGTCGGCCCCGATCCAAAGGTCAGCTGTCGGACCTCTCGACCCTCTGCGCTTTCGCCAGCTAACCGCGATGAGACCGGCCCGCCGAGGTACGGTTCGACCGAGCGCCAGTAGGTCGCGTGGTCGAAGCGCCGGTCGTCCAGGCCCGAGACACGCGCCGAAGCGTGCAGAGCGTCCACCTCCATCGGAGAGGTCGGCGCAGGCGTCGTGGGGCCGTAGGTCCCCGCTCCGCCGCAGGCCACGAGACCGAGGAGGACGGCGGGAGCGATACGGTTCACTCGGGGCATGGCCATCAATCGTAAAGGAGATAAGGCGCTCGGAGGCGCTCGAAGTCCGCGAGCGGGGGTGCCCACCCTTCGGTGATCTGGTCGAGCCCCTGACCAGCCTCGATGGCGTGACGGAGCGCGTCGGTCCCGGACAGGCGATCGAAGTGACGCTCGAGCCAACTCCATTCATCGCCCGACGCCGCGTATGTCTCGATCAGCATTGCAACGGCGGCGCGGGACGCGTCGTACGTCGTGGACTCTGCGACGATGCGCACCCCGTGAACCTCCGTTTCAGCAAACTTGCCGTCTCCCGGCTCCATCGGGGTGAACGATGCGGCTTCAAAGCGCAGCCCCGGCAGTCCGTACGCGTTCAGTCGCTCGGCCAGCACATCGCCGTCCAGCCACGGAGCGCCGACCCACTGGAAGGCCTGGTCCGTACCGCGCCCCACCGAAAGTCCCGTGCCTTCGAAGAGGCAGGTCCCCGGATAGGCGAGCGCGCTCGCCAGCGTCGGCATGTTCGGTGAGGGCGCCACCCAGGGCATCGCTGTCTGGTCGAATGCCATGTCGCGCCTCCAGCCGGTCATGGGTACCACGTGCAAATCCACGTCGATACCGAACTCGGCCACGAACATTCGAGCGAGCTCGCCCATCGTCATACCGTGACGCATGGGTACCGGGTAGAGCCCTACGAAAGTCGCGAAGGCGGGATCCAGGACGGTGCCCTGAACCACGTCTCCCCGGATCGGGTTCGGGCGGTCGAGGACGACGAACGGAATGCCGTGTTCAGCCGCTGCCTCCATCGCGTACGCCATGGTCGAAGGATACGTATAAAAGCGAGCACCCACGTCCTGCATATCGAAGACCAGGATGTCCACATCGGCGAGCATCTCGGGAGTAGGGCGAAGGGTCGCGCCGTAGAGCGAGTGAATCGGCACACCCGTTCGAGCATCCACGCCGCTCTCCACATGCGCTCCGGCCTCTTCCTCGCCGCGGATCCCGTGCTCCGGTCCGTAGAGGGCGACGAGTTCCACATTTTCAGCGTTCGCGATCGCGTCGATCGTGCTCAGAAGATTCGGCGTCTCCGAGGACGCGGGTGCCGTCGGGTCGACGAGTACGCCCGTATGGTTCGTGAGGAGACCGACACGGCGCCCCTGGATGAGATGGAGCGAGTCAGTGAGCAGTACCTCGATCCCCGATCGCACCCGCTCTACGTCGGTCCGTGCAGCGGTTTCAGAGTCGGTCTCAGCCACCCGGCTTTCACCGTTCGCGCAGCCTGGAATAACAGTCGTGATTATCACGACCAGAAAACGTATGTTCCTCATTGCGAACACGGCGGAGCCACGGTGTATGGGGTATGTTGGAAACACCGAGCAAGCTTCGGGCCCGCACGGGGCTCCGTCAACGAACTGACCCGCCAGCTGCCCGACGCGCACGCATGACGCACCGACTCTCCCGACTGCTTGAACGACCCTCCTGGACCGCGTGTCTGTTGGCACTCGGTCTCGTCTCCTGTGGCGGGGGCGCCCAATCTTCGGAGGGAGGCCGCCCCGATCCTGCTGGGGATCCTGCAGCACTCACCGCGGGTGCCGATGAGGCGCCTGCGCCTGCGGATGAAGCGCTGGAGGCTCTGCTCGATAGCCTCGGCGATCCCGGCACGGCCAACAGGGCCGCTGCTGAGGTGACGCCCGAGGTCGACACCCCCACGTGGGCCGAGCGCACGCTGGCCGGCCTCACCCTCGAGGAGCGAGCCGGACAGTTGATCATGCCCTGGGTGCTGGGGGACTTCGCGCCCGAGGGTTCGCAGAGCCACCAGCGGATCTTCGAGATGATCGAGGATCACAAGGTCGGCGGACTGATCATGTCCGTGGGCACCCCTTTCGAGGTGGCCGCGAAGCTCAACGATCTTCAGGGACACGCGGACATCCCGCTGCTGGTTGCCGCCGACCTGGAGACAGGGGCCGGCTTCCGCATGCGAGGCGCAGTCCACATGCCCGGCTCGATCGACCTGGGCGGGGCGACGAACTTCCCTTCGCTCATGGCCGTCGGGGCGACGGCTCAGGAGGCGCTGGCGTACGAAATGGGTGCGATCACCGCAGTGGAGGCACGAGCGGTTGGAATCCACGTGCCCTTCGCTCCCGTGCTCGACGTGAACAACAACCCGGACAACCCGATCATCAACGTGCGTTCGTTCGGAGAGGACCCGGACCAGGTGGCCCGGATGGGGATCTCCTTTATCGAGGGTATTCAAGCGAACGGTGCCATCGCGACCGGAAAGCACTTCCCGGGCCACGGAGACACCGAGGTCGACTCGCACGTCGCGCTTCCCGTGATTCGGCACGACCGTGCACGCATGGACTCGATCGAGCTTCATCCGTTCCAGGAGGCCATCGACGCGGGCATGCAGGCGATCATGACAGCCCACATCTCCGTACCGTCGCTCAATCGCGGGGTGCGCGAGCCCTCGACGCTGTCGTCGCCCGTGCTCACGACTCTGCTCCGCGACCAGATGGGCTTTGATGGGATCGTATTCACCGATGCGATGGACATGAGCGCGATCTCGCGACGCCACACCTCGGGTGAGGCTGCGGTCCGGGCGCTCGAAGCGGGGGCCGATGTGATCCTGATGCCGGCATCGGTCTCGGCCGCCGTCGAGGGTATCGTGGACGCGGTGGCGCAGGGGCGGATCACCGAGCAGCGACTCAATCAGTCCGTGCTGCGCGTCCTGGAAGCCAAGGAGGGCCTCGGCCTGCACGAAGAGCGCCTCGTATCGCTCGATCGCATCCCGAGCACGGTGGGCATCCCGGCGCATGTCGAGGTCTCTGACCGGATCGCCCAGGAGTCGATTACGCTACTCCAGAACAAGCGCGGCCTCGTTCCTCTGGCGGGTACGCGCTCTGCTCGCGTCATGTCGGTGTCGTATCGCCGCCAGTCCGACGTGCTCGCCGGTCGTTTCTTCAACCGGTCACTTCGGGAGACATACCCGCGCCTCGTTACCGCGGAGATCGATTCGGATACCGACGACCGCATCTTCGACGCGCTCAAACGCAGATCCGGAGAGCAGGCGCTCGTCGTGGTCAGTACCTACGTCACCTCGGTCAACGTTTCCGGCACGTTCACGCTTCCCGAAGATCTCGTGAACTTCATCCGCCACCTTGAAACCATCGGGGTCCCCCACGTCGTGGTCTCGTTCGGGAATCCGTACCTCATTCGGGACTTCCCCGACGTGCAGTCGTACTTGCTCGCGTGGAGTGGGTCAGAATCGAGTCAGCGTGCCGCCGTGCGTGCCATGCTCGGACAGTCCGATATCGTCGGACGTGTCCCGACGATGATCCCGCCACTCTTCGAGATCGGTGACGGGCTCCAGATTCCCAGCAAGGATCGGATCGCTGGTGGCCACTAGAGGGGAGGGCAGCCCGGTGCGTGCGGTCGCAGTCCACTCGCTCACCACGTTCCTTCTCTTATTCAGCGGATGCACCGGAACGGCGTCGACACCAGCGGTCGTCGCACGACCTGAGGTGGCACCCACCCCGTCCGTTACGGCGACACTCGATGCCGAGGCGCAGGAATGGGTCGACAAGACGCTTTCGGACTTCACTCTCCGACAGTTGGCTGGCCAGCTCGTCATCGAGTGGATCCCCGGGGGCTACGTGGCGCCGAGCAGCCGTGACTTCGAGCCGCTCCGTGCCTGGGTGGAAGACGACGGTATCGGAGGCGTCTCACCGTCGATCGGCACCCCGCACGCGTACGTCGCGAAGCTGAACGCGCTTCAGGAGCGAGCCCGGATCCCACTTCTGGTGACGGCGGACTTCGAGAACGGGGGGCCGGGCATGAGGATCAACGGCTCGTTCGCGCTTCCGTCGATGCTTCCGCAGGGTGGGGGCACGGACTTTCCTCCGACCATGGCGTTCGGTGCGATCGGGGACGATCGATTCGCATACGAGTATGGGCGAATTACAGGTCTCGAAGCCCGGGCGAGTGGAGTCCACTTCCTCTTTTCGCCTGTTCTCGACGTGAACTCGAATCCGGACAACCCGGTCATCGCGACCCGCGCGTTCGGCGGCGATGCAGCGCTCGTCGCGCGTATGGGCCGCGCGTTCATTCGCGGAGCACACGACGGCGGGGTCCTGACTACGGGGAAGCACTTCCCGGGGCACGGGGACACGTCGACGGATTCGCACATCGGGATCCCTGTAGTGGAGGCGGATCGAGCCCGACTGGACGAGCTGGAGCTGGCGCCGTTCGTGGCGGCGATCGACGAAGGGGTCGACGCAATCATGACCGCTCATGTCCAGCTGCCCGACGTTCTCGGCCCTGGCGCCCCTCCGGCGACGCTCTCGCCAGAGGTGATGACCGAGATCCTCCGAAACGATCTCGGCTTCAACGGGATCGTGTTCACAGACGCTATGACGATGCGGGGGATCACCGATATGTACGGCATCGGGGAAGCCTCTGTCCGGGCTCTCGAGGCCGGGTCCGATATCGTCCTGTCGCCGAAAGCCGTACCCGAGGTGATCGACGCGATCATCGAGGCGGTCGAAAGTGATCGGATCAGCCGTCGGCGACTCGAGGCGTCCGCCCGTCGACTCCTCGAAATCAAGGCGCGCCTGGGGCTGCATCGGGTTCGCACGACCTCGCTCGAGCGCGTCGACGAGGTCGTCGGGTCCGGCGCTCATCTCGCCTTCGCCGACAGCGCGGCGAGTCGCTCGATCACCCTCGTGCGCGACGACGCCCGTCTCGTGCCGATGGACGGACTGTCGCTCGCTCCGACCTTGCATCTCCGGTACGCCCCGTCGACCCGCCTCTGGGCCAATCGCGGCTTCGCGACAGGCCTCTCGGAACGGGCGTTCGATCTCACGGAAATTCGCCTCGACGAGCGTAGCGATTCTGCTGCGTACGCCCGTGCGATGGAGGCTGTGACTTCGGCGGACCGGATCATCGTGTCGGCGTATGTGTCCGCATCCGCTGGCTCGACCGAGCGCGCGCTTCCTGAGCCGCTGCGTGAACTCGTGACGACGGCGGTGGCGTCTCGTCCGACGGTCCTCATCTCCTTCGGCAATCCGTACCTGCTCTCCGCCGTGCCCGAAGTGGGGAGCTACATGCTCGCGTGGGGAGATCGTGACGTCTCACAGCGAGCGGCGGTTGCGGCGCTCTTCGGCGAAGAGGCGATCTCTGGCCGGCTGCCGATCCCGCTTCCGCCATTCCATGCGCTGGGTGCCGGACTCGATCGTACGAAGGTGGCAGATCGCCTCGCCACACTAGAGATCGAAGACCCGGTGGTGGCGGCGGGGATCGTCGCGAGTCGAGGCGGCGGCCCGCGTGGGAGCCGCCAGACGGTGGCGAGTCCGGAAACGGTGGGGATGTCCGCGGCCGCACTCGCGAAGGTCGACGAGATCATCGAAGCGGGGATCGCAGATTCCGCGATGTCCGGCGCGGCTCTCGCGATCGGCCGCCATGGCCGCCTCGTGTCGCTCAAGGGCTTTGGCGAGCTCCAGTATGGAACGCGACGACCCGTGACGCCGACGTCGATCTTCGACCTCGCTTCCGTGTCCAAGGTGGTCGGGACGACCACTGCGGCCATGATGCTCATCGGAGATGGCGCCCTCGACCTCGATGCTCCGGTGGTGGAGTATCTGCCCTGGTGGTCCGAGGGAGACGCAAGGAAGAATCAGGTGACGGTCCGACAGTTGCTGACCCACCGCACAGGACTGATTCCGTTCCGGACGTGGTACTTCGAGATCGAGGGGATGGACGCCTATAAGGAAGCCGCTGCTCTCGAGCCGCTCGAGGTCGACCCTGGGACCCGTACCGCGTATTCCGACATCGGCATCATGACGCTGGCGTGGGTCATCGAGGAGATCTCGGGCCAGTCCCTCGACGCCCTCTTGCAGGACCGACTCTGGGATCCCCTCGGTATGCTCGAGACACGTTACAACCCTGCATCGACGTTACGCCCACGGATCGCTGCCACGGAGATCGACACGCTCTATCGGAACGAGATGGTGTGGGGCACCGTGCACGACGAAAACGCGGATGCGATGGGTGGAGTGGCCGGGCATGCCGGGCTCTTCAGCACGGTCGTCGATCTGTCGGTCTTCGCCCGCATGATGCTCAATGACGGGGTCGCCCCGGCCTGTGCGCCGGACGGCGAGGTCGGCGAACCCTGTCCGGTACGTCGCACGGAGGACCGCCGGATCGTCGACGCGTCGCTCCTCGATGAATTCACGACTCGCGTAGACGCCACCTCATCTCGTGCGCTCGGATGGGACACGCCCTCGGAGCGTTCCTCGGGTGGCGACTATGTCACGATGGAAGCGTTCGGTCACACCGGGTACACGGGGACCTCGATCTGGATGGATCCGGAGCTGGACATCTTTGTCGTGCTCCTCACGAACCGCGTGCATCCGACGCGGGAGAATCAGAAGCACGTACCACTGCGCCGTGCCGTTCATGATGCGGCGATTCAGGCGATCACCGATCAGGCCATTGCACCGCGCAGCGGCGGCTGACGGAGCGCCGTACTCTTACCTCCTCGACCTGACGGAGCTGTCATGACCCCGACCTGTCCCGCGCGTTGACCGGGTTCACCACGCTCGACCTCGTCGTCCTGGTTGCCTACCTCGGTGCCGTCACCGCATGGGGTGCGTGGCTGGGACGCGGCCAGCAGGGAGGCACGGACTACTTCCTGGGGAGTCGGTCACTGCCCTGGTTTGCCGTCATGCTTTCCGTGGTCGCTACGGAGACGAGCACACTCACCTTCCTCAGTGTGCCGGGGGTCGCCTACGCGGGCAGCCTGGTGTTCCTGCAGCTCACGCTCGGGTACTTCGTGGGTCGCATCGTCGTGGCGACGCTCCTCCTCCCCAGGTACTACGCAGGGGCTCTCACGACTGCGTACGAACTGCTCGAGAATCGGTTTGGTCTCGGGGCCCGGAGGTTTACGTCCGCGATCTTCATGGTGACCCGACTCCTCGCGGACTCCGTGCGCCTCTTCGCGACGGCGATTCCGCTGGCCCTCATCACGGGCTGGCCTTACCCGGCCTCGATCGCCGTCATTGGTGTCCTGACCGTCGTCTATACCTACTTCGGCGGCATCAAGGCAGTGGTATGGGTGGATGCCGTACAGATGGGGCTCTACCTGTTCGGCGCTGTTGTCGCGATGGTCGCCATTCAGCTGGCCGTACCCGACGGATGGAGCGCCGTTTTCGAGATGTCGGCGGCGGCGGGCAAGCTGCAGCTCTTCGACTTCTCATGGGATCGCTCGGTCACCTACACCTTCTTCGCAGGACTCTTCGGCGGGGCTGCGTTGACGATGGCCTCTCACGGCACCGACCAGTTGATCGTTCAGCGACTTCTCACGTGTACTGATCAGCGCTCCGCACAGAAGGCTCTGGTCGGCAGTGGCGCGGTCGTCATCGTTCAGTTCGTCCTCTTCCTCCTGGTGGGGCTCGGCCTCTGGGCCTTCTACGGTGGCCGCACGTTCGACTCGACCGATGAGATCTTTGCCACGTTCATCGTCGAACAGCTTCCTCCGGGAGTTACGGGCCTCCTGATCGCGGGGGTCTTCGCGGCTGCCATGTCATCGCTGTCGTCCTCGATCAACTCGCTCGCTTCGGCCACGGCATACGACTACTGGGCGCCGATGGTGGGAGCTCGCGACGACGACGCTCGTATCCTGCGTGCGGGGAAAGTCTTCACGCTGGTGTGGGCCGGGCTTCTCATCGGTGGGGCGATACTGTTCATCCCCCTGTCGCAGGGCACGTCGGCGGTCGAGGTCGCGCTGGGCGTAGCTTCGCTCGTGTATGGGGGCCTCCTCGGTGCGTTCGCGCTCGGCGTGTTCACCCAGCGCCCCGGCCAGATGTCGGCCATCATCGGCGTGGCGGTCGGTATCGGTACCGTCACCCTCCTTCGTGATCAGATGGCGTGGCCGTGGTACGTGCTCGTGGGTGCGACCGTGACGTTCACGACGGGGTGGCTCGTCGGCTGGGTCGAGCCGCGACGCTCAGCATGACCTTCTTCGTCGGGGTCGACGGAGGGGGGACCCGTACACGGGCCGTCATCATCGACGATGCGGGGCGGGAAGTGGGTCGGGCTGCGGGTGCGGGCGCGGTGGCGACGGCGAGTGCGCCGGAGCGGGCAGCGTCTGCCGTCATCGCTACCGTCCGGGAGGCCGCAGAGACTGCTGGTGTTGCGCTTCCCGCTTCGGTGCTCTGGGCAGGACTCGCGGGAGCCGGCGCGGCAGAGGCCCGGGATCGGGTGCGGACGGCGCTCGCCGGGGGCGGTCTCGCCGAGCGTGTGGTGGTGGGTACCGACGTCGAAGCTGCGTTCCATAACGCCTTCCCTGACGAGCCCGGTGTTCTACTCATTGCCGGCACGGGATCGATCGCATGGAGTCGAGACGGGGCAGGGGCGGTGACACGGGTTGGCGGTTGGGGGCGTCACCTTGGAGACGAGGGTAGTGGCTTCTGGATTGGCATGGAGGGGCTGCGCGCCGTCGTGCGGGCGGCGGATACACGCTCAGAAGAGACGCTGCTCAGCAAGGAGATCCTCGCGGGGGCTGGTGTCCCCACGGTCGAGGGCCTCGTCCCGTGGGTTGAAACGGCTGAGAAGGGTCAAGTCGCGGCGCTTGCTCCGATCGTGGCCGCACAGGCCGATGCGGGGGACGCCGTCGCGATGCGCATCGTCCGGGCGGCGATCGACGCGTTGGTCGACCACGTTACGGCAGCCTGTCCTGCCGAGCGGCCCCCTGTGCTCCTGTGGGGCGGGCTGGTCGCCGGAGATGGGCCGTTGCGGAAGCATCTCCAGGACACGCTTGCGGAAGAGGGCTTTCCGACCCTGGAGCGCGCCGTCGATCCGGCCCTGGGGGCGGCGCTCCTGGGGCGAAAGGCTTTCGAGGAATCGAAGTTCTGAGGTGTGTGTCAAAACGACAGATTCCAGCGGGCCGGTCGGTCGTGATGGCAGGAGCGATCTGGCATAACCGATTGCAGCCGAGCGTTTTGGCAGATCTGAAGCATCGAATAGTGGCACGTGGGTTGCACCTTCGGAGGTCGAGCCCGGATCGCATTGCCGATCCTCTGTACGGACCATCCAATGGAGAAATCCCATGGCCATCACCAAGTACTCTGCCCGGCGTCCAACCTATCGCACCTGGAGCGACTTCGACGATGTATCGCATCGCCTCGCGCGGCTCTTTGACGACTCGACGTTCGCCGCTCCTGGCCGCGAAGGTCGCTGGATGCCAGCGGTCTCCGTGTCAGAAACCAAGGACGAGCTTCTACTGACCGCAGAGCTTCCGGGTCTCGGAGAAGACGACCTCAGCATCGAGCTCGAGAACAACGTTCTGACGATCGCGGGGGTAAAGAACGAGGTCCGTGAGGAAGAGGACGAGGAGCGGAAGTATCACGTCGTCGAGCGCAGCTATGGCTCGTTCAGCCGCTCGTTCACCTTGCCGCCGACGGTAGATGGCGCGGGGATCGTCGCCACCTTCGACAGCGGTGTGCTCACGGTCACGCTGCCCAAGGTCGCCGAGGCCAAGGGCCGAAAGATCGAGATCCAGAAGTAGCGGAGCACTCGCGGCGCTTCTGATCGCGTCCTCGAGAAGGGCGGGCCCCGGAGAGGAATCTCCGGGGCCCGTACCTCTTTACGGAGTGATCACTCTGCCAGGATTTCGCGCAACTCATCGAGAAGAAGCGCGCTGTTGGCGCCGCGCACGGCACCCGGGGCGATCTCCAGTTCACCGCCGTCGGGTCGCGACAGCACGCCACCGGCCTCACGCACCAGCACCATCCCAGCGGCGAAGTCCCAAGGCATGAGGATCTCCTCCCAGAAGGCGTCCAGGGAGCCCTGCGCGAGGTAGCACAGGTCGAGTGCCGCGGAGCCCGCGCGTCTGACGCCGGAGGCCGAGCGCAGCACTCGATCGAGTTGACCGAGGTACTGGGGCATGACCTCGAGGAGCTTGAAAGGGAAGCCGGTCCCGACCAGTGCCTCGATGAGGGGTCGCTCGGACGAGACGGAGATTCGTCGCCCGTTCTTGTACGTCCCCTCGCCCTCGGCCGCCCACCATCGCTCCGCGGAAGAACCCGACGTTACTGCACCCGCGACAGCCTTTCCATCCACAGCGACAGCGATCGACGCACAGTAGTGGGGGTGTTCGTGAAGGAAATTCGCGGTGCCGTCCAACGGGTCCACGATCCAGAGCGGGCGACCGTCCCAGCGGGCCAACTGATCCTCCACAGGCTCGTCAGATTCCTCTGCCAGCACGAGGTGGTTGGGGTGGCGGCGCTCGATCACCGCCAACGCCGCCTCCTGCGCGTCCAGGTCCGTCTGCGACACGTAGTCCGCTCGGGCCTTCACGGTCGCGTCCGCAAGCAGAAGGTGCCCCGCGTCACGTCGGTGGATCGCGGCGGCCGCGTCGGCTGCCTCTCGGGCGGTGATCAGCAGAGGATTCACGTTCGCTACCGCCTGGGACGAAGCTTCGGGACTCGTTGGCCCGGAAGGAGGACGCGCTAAGTTAGCGGGCCGTCGGGACCCGCACAGCGGAGTCGCTCCGCACGGTTACCTACGCCCAAAACGCATCGAATCGACTCATGACGACTCAGTCAGCGCCTGCGAAGAAGCGAATTTTCAGTGGCATGCAGCCTTCTGGAGAGGCTCACCTCGGCAACTACCTCGGCGCGCTCCGCCGCTGGGTGAAGATGCAGGACGAACACGATTGCCTCTGGTGCATCGTGGATCAGCACGCGATCACCGCTGGCGGAGATCCGGAAGAAATCCCGGGCCACGTCCTGGATCTGGCGATCTCGTACCTCGCGGTCGGACTCGATCCCGAGAAGTCGATCATCTTTGTTCAGTCCGACGTTCCGGAGCATACGGAGCTCGCGTGGTTGTTCAACGCGGTCACTCCGATCGGCGACCTCGAGCGGATGACCCAGTTCAAGGACAAGTCGCAGCGCTTCGAGTCGATTCCAGCGGGCGTCCTGAACTATCCGATCCTTCAGGCGGCGGACATCCTGCTGTACAAGGCGGACGGTGTACCGGTCGGCGAGGACCAGAAGCAGCACCTCGAGTTGACCCGTGACATCGCTCGGAAATTCAACGCGGCCTACGGAGAGACCTTTCCAGAGACGGAGCCGCTCATCGAGAAGGGCGTCGGCCGGATCATGGGACTCGACGGTGACGCCAAGATGAGCAAGTCACTCAACAACACGGTTCCGGTGCTCGCGGAGCCCGACGAGGTGTGGGCGCGTGTCCGTACGGCGGTGACCGACCCGCAGCGGATCCGGAGGACGGATCCAGGGCGTCCCGAAGTGTGCAACGTCTTCGCACTGCACGGCTTCTTCACAGACGAGTCGACGCGCGAAGACATCGCTGCCCAGTGCCGTGCGGGCACGATCGGGTGCGTGGATTGCAAGAGGATTCTGTCTGACAACATCGCTGAGGATTTCGCACCGTTCCGTGAGCGAGCGGCCGAATTTCACGCCAACCCGGAGCTGGTTCGGGAGGTCCTGAACGACGGGGCGGCCAGGGCTCGAGAGATCGCGAAGGTGACGATCCGTGAAGTGCGGGAGCGCATGGGCCTCGACTGGCGGTCGGCGGTCGGCTGATTTCGTTTCCCCCAGCAGGCGCTCGCCCGTATCTTCGGCTTATCGAGCCCTGTAAGCCGGCGGAGAGGGATTAATGCAGGAACTGTTCAAGGCGGCGGTGGAACGCGGAGCCAGCGATATCCACATCAAGGCGGGCGATTTCATGCGCGCCCGCATCCATGGCGAGCTCCAACCGCTCACCCAGCAGAAGCTGACGGTAGATCAGGTGAAGGGGATCGCACTCCAGCTGATTCCGCACCAGGAAGACCGAGATCGGTTCGACAAGCTCCTCGACTACGACTGCTCGTGGGGTATTCCCGGCGTCGGCCGTTTCCGCGTGAACGTGATGAAGCAGCGCGGCTCGCCGATGATCGTGATGCGCTCGATTCCCATCGAGATTCCGTCGGTCGAGGATCTCGGGTTGCCACCGATCATCAATCGGATCGCGTCGTTCGAGCGCGGCATGGTTCTGGTCACAGGTGTCACGGGATCGGGTAAGAGCTCGACGATGGCGGCGATGATCAACTGGATGAACCGCCACAAGCGGCTCCACATCGTGACGCTGGAAAATCCGATCGAGTTCCTCCACCGAGACAACCAGTGCTCGATCACGCAGCGCGATATCGGCACCGATACCGACTCGTTCGAGAGCGGTCTGCGCTCCGTGCTGCGGCAGGATCCCGATGTGATCCTCATTGGTGAGATGCGCGACAAGACGACCATCGAGACCGCCCTCAAGGCTGCGGAGACCGGGCACCTCGTCATCTCGACGCTGCATACCAAGAATGCGGTCCAGACGATTTCCCGGATCATCGCCGTCTTCGAGCCCACGGAGCAGGAGATGATTCGTGTGCGCCTCTCGGAATCGCTCCAGGGCGTGGTGTCGCAGCGACTGGTTCAGCGGAGGGAAGGTGGGCGTGTCGCCGCGATGGAGGTCATGCTCATGACCGCGACGATCCGTGACTGTGTTCGCGACGCTGAGCGAATGGAGGAGATCCCCGACTTGATCGAGGAGGGGCGTAGCCACTACGGCTCGCAGACCTTCGACCAGCACCTTATGGAATTGGTTAAGTCGGGCGAAGTTGACTTCGAAGTGGCGAAGGCGGCTGCCAACAACCCGTCGGACTTCGACCTCAAGATGAACATGTTCGGGTCGCCTACATGAGCGAGCGTACACCGATCGATCTGTCCGGAACTTTTCTTCCGGTCAACACACCGTTCGACCCCACGACGGGCGACGTCGACATCGTCGCATACCGGGACAACCTGAGTCAGTGGTTCGAGCACCCCATCAGCGGGATTCTGACGGCGGGTTCGACCGGTGAGTCCGTTTATCTGGACGACGAGGAGCGTCGAACCCTCGTCGCCATCGGTCGTGATGTGGCGCCGGAAGGCCGCCTCGTGATCGCGGGTACGGGATCGGAGTCCACACGCCACACCATACTCCTGACCCGGCAGGCCGCCGACGCCGGCGCCGACGCGGTGCTCGTCAGTCCACCGGCGTTCTTCAAGGGCGCCATGACGCCGGCTGCGATCACGACGCACTTCACGGCCGTGGCCGATGCGTCTCCCGTGCCGGTCATGATCTACCAGGTCCCGCTCCGACTT
The DNA here is from genome assembly GCA_039585535.1 of Gemmatimonadota bacterium. Classification (GTDB taxonomy): domain Bacteria; phylum Gemmatimonadota; class Gemmatimonadetes; order Longimicrobiales; family Gaopeijiaceae; genus UBA2589. Next base: position 20,396 of record JBDGVS010000024.1, read on the forward strand.
TCGACGCTCGAGTTCTCGACGGAGCTCATCGTGGCGCTCGCGCAGCACCCGAACATCGTTGGGCTGAAGGACTCCCGTGGGAAGCTGGAGCTCACAGCCGAGTGGGTCGAGGCGTGCCCGGACGACTTCCAGGTCCTCGTCGGGAGTGGCGCCATTCTGGAGCCAGCCCTGGCAGCCGGCGCCACCGGCGGAATCGTTGCGGTGGGCCTCATGGCGCCCGCCGATGCCGCTCGAATCTCTGTGGCATTCGGCGAGGGTCTCGAGGACGAGGCCGCTCGACTTCAGGAGAAGATCGCCCCCGTACATCAGCAGATCGTTGGGGGAATGGGCGTGCCAGGAGTGAAGGCCGCGCTCGACCTGCTGGGGATGCACGGAGGAGATCCACGACCTCCGCTGTCGCCGGCTCCGCCCGAGCGGGTGGAGGAAATCCGAGGAATCCTCGCGGCCGCTGGCTTACTTGCCACGGCGGACGTTTGACGGGCCACATAGGCCCCTCTAGCTTTTCCCGAAGGATACACTAGTCACGGGCCCATCCCCCACGCGGGGCTGGGCCCGTTTCGTATGAGGGTATGATGTCCGAAAAGGGTAGCTGCACCGTCATCGTCGGTTGTCAGTGGGGCGATGAGGGCAAGGGTAAGATCGTCGACGTCCTGGCGGAGAACGTCGACATCGTCGCGCGTTATCAGGGTGGCGCGAACGCCGGACACACCGTCCACGTCGATGACGCCGAGTTCGTGCTCCACCAGATCCCTTCGGGGGTGCTGCACAAGGGGCGTCGCTGCCTCCTGGGCAATGGCGTGGTGCTCGACGTCCAGCAGTTCTTCGAGGAGTACGACGAACTCCTGGCGCGAGGCATCGATATCGAGGGTCGAGTGGGCGTGAGCTACCGCGCCCAGCTCCT
>JBDGVS010000024.1:21324-23293 GCA_039585535.1 Gemmatimonadota bacterium
CGGCGACTACGAAGATCGGTACGACGGGGCGTGGCATTGGACCTGCCTACGAAGACAAAGCAGGGCGCCGAGGGGTTCGCACTGCGGACCTCCTCAACCCGGATCGGCTCGCGAAGCGGCTCGAAGCCGCGATGAGCCGGGTCGTCGCGCGCCTGGACGAACTCGGAGCTGGCACGGAGGAGCTCGACCGAGCCATGGAGGAGACGCTGGCACTCAGCGACCGCCTCCTCGGTCTTGCGACCGACGTGGGGCCCGAGATTAGCAAGGCGCTGCGCGAAGGGCGACACGTACTGCTCGAGGGCGCGCAGGGCACCGCGCTCGACCTCGACCACGGCACGTATCCGTTCGTTACCTCGTCGAACACCACGGCGGGCGGGGCCGCGACCGGAACGGGCATCGGACCTACGTCGATCACCGATGTGATCGGTATCGTGAAAGCGTACACGACGCGCGTGGGTGAAGGCCCGCTCCCCAGCGCGATGTCGCCGGAAATGGACGAACACGTGCGCGCGCTCGGGGGCGAGTTCGGAGCCACCACCGGGAGGCCGCGTCGCTGCGGCTGGTTCGACTCGGTGCTGACACGCTTCGCCTCGCAGGTGAACGGTCTGACCGGCGTGGCAGTGACGAAGCTCGACGTCCTCGACACCCTCGACGAAGTGAAGATCGCGACGGCGTATCGCATGCCGAACGGGAAGGTCAGGGAATTCTTCCCGGCCGACACGTCTTCACTCACCGAACTCGAGCCGATCTACGAGACGATGCCCGGGTGGAAGGAGTCGACCTGTGACGTTCGGAAGCTCGAAGATCTGCCGAAGAACGCACGGGCGTATCTCGACCGCATCGAGGAGCTGACGAACGCCCCCGTGCGGTACGTATCTGTCGGCACGAAGCGGAATCAGATCATCACGGTCTGATTCGATCGCGAGGTGGAGTACCGCACCGGGCGTCGTGCACGATCAGAAGATCGAGAAGATGACGCGCGCCACCCATACGAAGGTCGAGATCAGTGCCGGCAAGAGCGCCAGCCCGACGGAGAAGGTCAGGCCGGCTCGGTAGAGCGCGGGGCCGGTTGGTAGTACCTGGCGGCCCCACATCTTCTCGATGAGCACTTCGACCGTCGGGCCGAAGAAGTAGCAGATGTTCGCCATGACGCCGAAGACCGCGACGCCCGGCAGCCACTCGAGTGAGGTGATGAGCTGTCCGTTCGGTGGCAGGGCCAGCAGCGCGAAGGACGTGGCGAGCGATACGAGACCGGCGGAGCCGACCGCGACGTTGTAGGCCAGACGTCGCTTCTCCCACCACTTCACGATTCCGCCGACGGTCCGTTTGGCCGGCGTGGGATATAGGAATTCGGTGATCGCGCTCATCGTTGGTGCTCCCCTCCGTCGTCGTCTTCCGCGGACACATCGGCACGAGCCCAAAAGTGCGTCGCGCCTGCAATGTACTTTGCGTCGCAAAGTTGATGCCAGAGTCCTGGTCGCGGCGCCGGTTCGTGCTCTGCATCGCCTCCACACCCCCGATCCGACTCGCTAGTTTAGGAGCCCCGCAACCTCGACCAATCCCATGTTCGACGAACTCGGAACCAAACTCGACGGCGCGCTGAAGAAGCTGCGACAGCGCGGTGTTCTCACCGAGCCCATGATCAAGGAAGGGCTTCGCGAGGTTCGTCGCGTCCTCCTGGAAGCGGACGTGAACTTCCAGGTCACGCGGGATTTCCTGGGGCGGGTCCAGGAACGGGCTCTCGGCGAGCAGGTCCTCAAGGCCGTCTCGCCCGGTCAGCAGATCGTGAAGATCGTCCACGACGAGCTGGCGCATCTCTTCGGGGAGGGGCGTCCGACGCTCGAAAAGAGCCCGTCGAGCCCCACCGTGATTCTCATGGTCGGGCTGCAGGGCGCGGGAAAGACGACCACCACGGCGAAGCTGGCGCGCCGACTCGGTCGCGAGGGACGCACGCCGATGCTCGCCGCCT
>JBDGVS010000025.1:0-14308 GCA_039585535.1 Gemmatimonadota bacterium
GGAGGCCGGCGGACTCTTCCCCCCGCGTGTCGCCGCGTCCGTACGGGCACGTGCTACTTCGGAGCTGGACGCTCTTCGGGAACAGCTCTCGGATCTGCGCACGCGCGAACTCGACGTCGAGCTCGAACGACGGATCCTCTTTCTCCGATGTTTCGGTACCGAGCGGACCCTCCACCTCGAGATGTTTCAGAAGGGGCACCTCACGGAGCGCGCCTACCGTGACCTCGAGCACTCGGTCGTCTCGCAAAGCGATGCCATTCGTCATATGGGTCGCCTCCCCGACTTCACCCTGCATCCCCCGACGGCTGACCGCGTCGTCTCAGCGGCTTCCCGTGTTTTCGAGAAAGTCCCCGGACTCGACCGCTCGGTCGAACGGATGCGCGAGGGAGCGGCTGAGCGGGACTACGAGACTGCGTGGGCACGTTTTCATGGTGACGCCGACGTGCTCGACGACCTCGAGCGTCTTGTCGAGACCGGCTCGCACCGAGTCGAGGTCGTAGAGGAGGTCGCCTCACTCTACAAGTACTGGCGCGAGAGCGCGCGCAGCCGGTTGGATCAAACCGCAGAGCTCTTCCCCGAGTTCGTTGCTGCGACCCAGGACCGGCTCGCTGCTCGCCTGGCCGTAGAGGCAGAACGTGCGGCCATCGAGGCGCAGGAGCGAACCGGTGCGCTCCCCGGGGGCGTGGCTAACAGCCTGTTGGGCGAGCTGGGTGAACGTCTCGACGAGCTGGGATCGAGTCGCACCGGAAAGCTCGCGGCTGACCCGAACGAGCTGCTTCAGAAGGTGCCGTTCTTCCAGGGACTTCCGCCGACCGAATTCGAACGCGTTGCGCGGCATCTGAAGCAAAGGACTGCCCCGCGGGGGCTCGATATCGTCCGGGAGGGTGATCGGGGCTCCTCGCTCTTTCTCGTGGCCCGAGGCGTGGTTCGCGTGACCCACCACGAGGACGGAGAAGAGCGCGACGTCGCGACCCTGATGGCGGGCGACTTCTTCGGTGAAATGGCGCTTCTCCACGGCGGGGTGCGTTCTGCGACGTGCCGGGCTGTCACACCGTGCGCACTCTACGAGTTGGAGCGGTCGGACCTGGATCGCGTTCGGGAGTCGTGCCCGGCGATCCAGCAAGCGCTGGAGGACGCTGACCGGACGCGACGTGCAGAACTCGACGCCTGACGCGTTTCTGGACGCGTAGTCCTCGATGTCACATCTTGGAAATCGATCGATCGACGTCTATAGAACTCAGAGGTGCCCGGATGCTGGAGCGCGTTTCCCCCCGACGGAGTGGAGATGATCGGAGAGGCGCGCACGAGCGACGTGCCGATTCGCGGCGAGTCGAGCAACGCCGTACTGAGGAGCGATCGGCCGATGCGGAGCGTCGGACAGATGACCGGCGCGCGCCACAGGACCAGCGGAGCGGCCGCGACCGGCGAGCGGGAGACCGTCGCTCTGTCGTGGATCGCCGAATGATGTCCTTCGCATTTGGCTGATCGGATTCGATCAGAGGAAGCCCAGCACCACCTCTGATACGGACCATACGATTACCGAGCCGATCACCGTGAACGCAGCGATCGCCGAGACGGGTTGAGCCGCGAAGAGCTTTCGGAGCAGCCTGTCATCTTCGGAGAAGATCTTCCGGAAGCTGTCGGCCACCAGATACCCCACGAACGGGCTCGGCAGCAGAATCCAGATGATGTCCAACGGCCGTGTCAGAAACGGCTTACGATGACGTCGATCTCGAAGTCGCAGAGTGTCCCCGTGACGGGAATCTCCACGATGTCCACCACGGTCGGGCCGGTGGCTATGAAGTCGAGGGTGAGATCACACTCACCCGCCTTCGATTCACCTTCCCACCCGATCCCTCCCGTGAGAAAGCCGGTAATTTCTCCCAGAGATCCTCCGTCGTAGCGCACGCTGGCTTCGCCGGTCACGTACGGAGGGTTCGAAAGGAGGAGTTCGTCGCCGGAGTTCGTCACCACTACCACGCACTCCTCCATCGAGTGTCCGAGTTGGTAGTCTACGAAGCCCCTCTGCACCAACGGGTTTCCCTCACCGACGGCGGCAGCCTCCAGGAGCGTCGCTCCACCTCCTCCACACGGCACCTGCTCCGCAAAGTCGACGTTGAACAGGTTGTGAGAACTCGGGAGTGGTCCCGATTCGAATTCGAAATCGTGGGTGAACGGGCCTGTAATGGGGTGCGTATGAGCGCCCTGAGGACCATGAGCGTGATAGAAAAGAACCTGCTCCTGGGAGAACACCGTATTCTCGAGGGAGGTCAGAACCAGCGTCTCGACGATCGCCTCAGCCTCAGCCTGCTCAAGGTCGCCAGGCTCCTCTACGGGGAGGTCGGTCCCTACCCTGCAACCGCTGGAGGCGAGAAGAGTGGTCCCTGCCAAGGCTAGCCCGAGGGCGTTTCGCACGGCCGGGACCACGTTCACGAGCTCACTGACAAGTCAGACAGTTGTTGCTGTTCGCAGATCCGAGGCTCTCGAGCAGAGCTACCGTCTCGGGAATCGGTGACACTCGTGAGACGGGCCCATTCGCCATGTCGGCGGTCGTCTGGCCTCGGCGACTGACTACCGTCACGTCTCCGCCGTGCTCCACGAGGTAGAGAATCATCTCGTTGTCGCCGCGGGCGGCGGCGTGATGTATCGCCGTATACCCGTTGTGGTCCCGCGCGTTGACATCCATCCCGACCTCTTCGACGAGGAACTTCACAGTGGCGAGCCACCCGTTCTCTACGTGTCGGTGCGCGTTCCCCGCGAATCCTTCACCGTATCCGACCCCCGACGCTGCGTGGATGGGCAGTACGGCAGGCCCGCCTACCTCCACCGGCGGAAGGCCGGACGGGTCCGGCTGCTCTGCCTTCACGGAGTCCTGGCGCTGCGCATGGTCTACTACCGCTTCGCGAAGATCACCCGGATTCGCGCGCACCTCTTCTTCGGGAAGGTCCGTCTTCACGGAGTCTGGAAGATCCTGCCAGATGGCGACGACGGCAGAAACCTTCGCGCTGTCAGCCATCACTGCGAAGGTGTCCGCATTCGCGAGGCGGTCGATTTGGGAGGCCCGCTGCATCTCCTCGGGTGTCTGGCGCTGACGGCGCGCTGGCGCTTTCGTGGCGATGAACGGGTCCGCACCCCAATCCTTGAGCACCTGCATCGCGTCGACGTCCGTCGCGTACGCGGCTCGCAGGAAGGGCGTCGCCCCATTCATGTCGATGAGGCCGCAGTTGCTGTTCCCGCACCCGTTGTACTCCATGTACCACGGGTGGAGCGAGAGGCGCGCGTCCGGATCGGCCCCCGCTTCGAGGAGCTTCTCCATGACTTCGATATAGCCGTGCTGCTGCTGTGCCCGCTCCTGCGGCTGCGGGTAGCGAGTACGAGGCTGCCATTCGGAGTTCACGGCCGCGAATAGCGGCGTGGCGCCATTGAGTTCCGACTGAATGTTGGCGTCCGCTCCGCGCTCGAGGAGAAGCACCGCGGCATCGAATTGCCCGTTGATCGTCGCGATCAGGAGTGGGGCGGTCCCGTCACCTCCACCGACCTGGTCGATATCGGCCCCGTGGTCGAGGAGAACCTCGATCGACTCCACGTGGCCCTGCCGAGCCGCGTGCATGAGGGGCGTCAGTCCGCCCTTGGCGGTGATGCGTACCGGTCGACGAAAGCGACTCTCCCGGCGACGCCGGCGCTCTGCCGGTGCCTCACCTTCATACGCTGCCCGGCCCGCTCGTACCGCGGCCTGGACCTGTGAAGACGTGGCTTCCCACTCTCCGTCGTTCGTAAACGCGTTGAGAACCTCGGTACGTCTGCGATCCGCCTCTGCATCACGCCGTCCCATGGCGGTGAGGTCCATCGACTCCGCGCCGAGATTCGGGTCCGCCCCGCCCTCGATCAGCGCAGTGATCGCGGATACGCGATTCCATGCAGCTGCGAAGATAAGTGGCGTCTGCCCCCACTCTGCCTCACGGGCGTTTGCATCTGCTCCCGCTTCGATAAGCGCGCGTACCACGCCGTCACTGCCCGCAACGGCAGCCAGGTGGAGCGGCGTCGACCCACTCGGGTCCGTCACCGCGTGTACGTCGGCCCCGGCTGACAGAAGCGCCTGAGCGGCCTCGACCTTCCCGTTGCGTGACGCGATGTGGAGCGGTGTGTACGCTCCGATCCTCGTAACCGACTGCAGCTCGGCCCCCGCGAATACGAGCGCCTCCACCATGGCTGCATCGCCGTGCTCCGCCGCCCAGTGTAACGCGCTCATGCCGTCACCCTGCGCCGCATTCACGTCCTCACCGGCGCGGAGAAGCTCCCGCACCGTCTCGAGGTCACCCTGCCGCGCTGCGTCGGCGACAGGAGCCTCGGCGGCACCAACTGCGATCAGTGCAGCAGCCAGAAGGCCGCCGAACAGATTCATCAATAGACCTCCTGCGTGGTCGTACGACCGGAGGACGTGAGCATGAAGCCGCCGGTGCTGTCACCGAAGGAATCCATGTCCGTATGGCCGAGCTCCTGCATCATCGTGAGCATGACGTTCGCCATCGGCGTGCCGTCCGCTGCTTTCAGGTGGAGGTTCCCCTCCAGCATGCCGTTCCCCTTTCCGAGGAAGAGGAGAGGGGCGCGACGGTGGTTGTGCAGGTTCGCATCCGCCATCGGAGAGCCGAACATCACGAGCGACTTGTCGAGAAGGTTCATGTCTCCGTCCATCGTGTTCTTGAGCTTCTCCACCAGATAGGGGAGCATGCTCACCCGGTACTGGCAGATCTTGTTGAACTCGAGGACTGCTTCTTCGCGCCCACCGTGATGCGAGGCCGGGTGGAACGGACGATCAGAACCCGAATCCGGGAACACTCGGTTCTCCGAGTCGCGACCCGTCTTGAAGGTGATGACTCGCGTCATGTCTGTCTGGAGGGCCAGCACCTGGAGGTCGAACATGAGCTCCATGTGCTCTCGGTACGAATCGGGAACGCCCGCGGGAGCTTCGGGAATGGCGCGCTCTTCCCCGCTCGTATTGTGAGACTCGACCATCGCGATACGCCGCTCGATTTCCCGGACGTTGTCCAGGTACTGCTCCATGCGCATGCGGTCCTCGGCGCCGAGTTGACGATTCATCGTCGTCACCTCGCCCGTGATCCAGTCGAGGATGCTCGAGCGCATCTGCCGGCGCTCCGTCCGTTCTTCGGGTGTCCCGCCAGCACCGAAGAGCATATCGAACGCCACCCGCGGATCGCGGATCATAGGAAGGGGTTCGCTCGGCGAAGCCCAGCTCAGCGAATCGGTGTACGCGCAGGAGTAGTTGTACGTGCACCCACCCGACTGGTCGATGTTCGGGATCGTGAACTGCATCGACGGGAGCGGAGTATCCTGCCCGAACCGTCGAGCGTGGATCTGATCCAGCGACGTACCGACAAAAAGGTCCGAACCCTGGGTTTGCTTGGGATGCGACTGCGTGAGGAAGACCGCACTCGAGCGGAAGTGGTCACCACCGATCTCCGGAGCCGTGAACGCCTCGGCCATACGCACGTCGGTGTTGCTGACGACGGTCAGGTGCTCCTGGTATGGTTCGAGCGAGATGAGTGCGCTGTTCGGCACCATCTCGAAGTCCTTACCGATGATCTCCGGTGCGAAGAGGTGCTGCGTGGCACCCCACTCGTTGCACCCGGCCAGCCCGTGGACTTCCTCGATCGCGATGAGGGGCGTGCGCTCCTCGTTGGCCCGGGCCACCGCGCCGCGCATCCGGCCGGCTGGAACCATCGCGTCCATGTACGGCAGGGCGAGCGAGGCGCCCATGCCGCGCAGGAAGCTGCGTCGGTCGAGATGCTTTCCCGTGATGAACTGCATCGGCCCGTTTCTCCTCGGAGGGTGGGGTACTTCGAATAAGTGTTGTTTGCGTCTACTTCTCTGCGCCCGCTTCGACCTGATCGGTCGCAGCGGACGTCGCCTGCTTCATGCGGAACGCCTCGCTCTGCACGACGCCGAGAATCAGCGTCTGCATGTGATAGCGTCCATCGTCTTCCGCGTCGGCCACAATCCGGCGGATTGTCGGCTGATCGTAATACTCCACGCGCCGCGCGAGCGCGTAGGCCATCAAGTTTTCGGTAAGTGAGCGCATGAGCGGCACCGGCCGACGAAGGAGCGCGTCAGCGACTTCCTTCGGCGTAGTGATCGGTGTGCCGTCATAGAACTCGCCGCGGGTGTCGAGAGGCATTCCGTTTTCCCGCACCCGCCACGTTCCCGTCACATCAAAGTTGTCGAGAGCGAGGCCGATCGGATCCATGAAACGGTGGCACGCGTTGCACGTCGGATTGGCGCGGTGCACTTCCATCCGCTCGCGCGTCGTGAGTCGCTTGCCCGCCTGAGTGCCGTCGGTGTCATCGAGATCCGGCACTCCGGGCGGCGGCGGCGGCGGCGGCGTGCCCATGAGCACCTCCATCACCCACTTGCCGCGCAGCACCGGCGAGGTCCGATTGGCCAGCGAAGTCAGGACCAGGATGCTGCCCTGCCCCAACAAACCGGCCCGGACGCCGTCGGTGTATTCGATCTGGCGGAAGTCCCGTCCGGCCACGCCCTGCATACCGTAGTGATTGGCGAGCCGCTCATTCACGAAGGTGTAGTTCGCATTGAAGAGCTCGAGGGCGTCCCGATCCTCCTGAACGAGATGGTTGAAGAACATCTCGGTCTCGGTCTGCATCGCGTCCGCGAGCGTCTCGTCGAAGTTCGGGTAGAAGTTCGGATCGGGGCGCACCTTGTAGAGATCCTGAAGCCGGAGCCATTGGGCTGCGAAACGGTTTCCGAGCGCTTCCGCGCGGGGATCCGCCAGCATCCGACGGGTCTGCTCCTGCAGCTCCTTCTCCTCATTGAGATCCCCTGCCCGGGCAACGGCCAGGAGCTCCTCATCCGGGGGCGTGCCCCAGAGGAAGAACGCTAGACGCGAAGCCAGTTCGAGGTCGCCGAGGCGGAACGCGTCGCCATCATCCACCCCGCCGGGCTCGCGCTCGAGACGCAAAACGAAGAATGGACTGGCCAGTGTCGCTTCGAGGGCGTCTCGCACCCCGCGCTCGAATCCGCCCTTCTCTTCACCGCGCCGATAGAAGCCCATCAAGCCATCGACTTCGACTTCAGTCACGGGACGACGGTACGCTCGCGACGCGAGGTTCTCCACGATCTCCCGGGCGCAGGCCTCTTCCTCGGTCGGCGCTGTCGGTCGGCAGACGAAAAGCTTCTTGCGACTCGGGGTGTCGGACAGGCCTGTGACCTCGTACGGCCCGCCCACGATCAGATCCTGGAGGTGAGGCAGCGTAGTAATTCCTGAGCCCCCGGAACCGCCTCCGGCCATCGACCAGTCGTGCGGCCGGATGAGATCCTCATAGGGACCATCCGACCGACGAACGAATGCAGAGGAAACGATGCGCTGACCGGCGCGGACGAATACCGGCTCGGTCCACATCGTCTGTCCGCCCCGTCCGTCAGCCGCCGCGCCCGAGCGGGAATACGCCATCACGGCGATGCGGTCTCCGTCGATGGAGACATCGATGTCCTCGAAGCGCGTGTTGTCACCGGACGCGAACGCCATTCCGATCGAGTACATCCCGTCGGCGGGAAAGACGTGGGGTACCACCATGCCCCCACGCGTGCCGTACGGTGCCCCTTCCACATGATCCCAGGGATGCTGGGACTGATACTGGGAGTTCTTGTAGGTGACGTCGATCGAGGGTGCGTTGCGGTCACCCACCGCCAGGCGACTGATGTCAGCCGCCGCATTCAGATAAGACTCGAGGAGGAGCGGAGAGAGTGCCTGGACGTCGGCGATGTTGTCGAAATTCGCGGACATCTGATCGAGCGGCAGCCAGTCCTCCGCATTGACCTCGATGGAAAGGAGGTCACGAATCGCCTGCTCATACTCCGGTCGATTCAGTCGCTGAAACGTACGCCGTCCGGGGTTGGGCGCATCTTCCCACGCGTCGTCCATCACGCGCTCGAGTTCCTCCACGAAGAGCTCGAGTGTGTCCCCTTCTGGAGCTCGAACGCCCGGAGGTGGCATCATGCCCGCCCGGACCTTCCGGATCATGCGCTCTACTACTTCGGGATCGTCCGCCGCCCGGCTGATGTCGAACGTCTCGAGCGACAGATTCCCCCTCAGTCGAGAGTCGCTGTGGCAGCGCACGCAGGACTCAGCCACGATGCCGTTCGGGTCGACCGATGCGACGACTTCGGCCGAGTGATCCGCGCCAATCGTGGTGACCGTACGGGACGTGTCGGACGTGGCGAATTCACCGACCAGCATGAGTGACATGCCGAGCACGGCGGATGTGACAGCGAGTGACTTCATCCGGGCCGACTCCCAGGGAGAACAATCAATTCAAAGTAGGTGCGCGTCCGACTCTCCAGCAAGACAGATGGCAGCGCCGAAATGTTGAGGCAATACGGGCGCGACGTGCGAATTCGTGGTCTCGCAGCCTCGCTCCGAGCTCGACCTTGGGAGTCCTACCCCTGTGGGTCGCTCCGCGTTCACCAGGGTAAGGCGACTCTTCGCCGCAAGAAGGTCGCTGCCGCACGGGTCTCAGCCTCAGGCTGCAAACAGGAAAAGGAGCTGCGCGCGACGGCACCCCTACCCTACGACTCACCACCAGCCGAACCGACCCCGCCATATCGCTCACGAAGCTCTGCGATTCCGTCCGGTCTCCCGAGGACTGTGAGGCGATCACCGGCCAGAAGCACTGTGCTGCCCTTCGGGATGACCATCTCGTCTCCCCTGCGGATCATGGCAATCAGCGTGCCTTCTGGAAGCTTTATGGACCGGAGCTCTACGCTTTCGAGAGTAGCCCGGAGGCCGCCTCCATCGAGGGTCATCACGAGAAGTCGCTCGTTTCGGAAGAGCGCTTCTTTCAGCTGAGCGTCGCCCGCGGCCTCGAGCCATTCGGGCATGAAGGCGTCCTGATCCACACGCCTCGCGATCTGGGCCAGGATCCGGAGATGCCGGCCAGGGTCGGACTGCGGGCCGACGAGGAAGAACACCGCCCGGACCGGGTCGTCCGCACTGGGCTGGAGCGCGGCTCCGAGAGACTCGAAGCGGACTCCGTCGGGAACCCTTGCGAGGACCAGGAGGGGTGTATCGATCTCTCCCATTCGCACGTGGGGCAGCGCCGCGCCGTGTGACACGGGGGTCGCGCCCACTCTCGTGCCCTGAAGGAAACCCTCGGACAGCTCAGAGGCGGATACCCGGAGATCGAGCGCCAATGCATCTGCCGCCCGCCCTGCCAGTGACTCGAAGTCGATCGAGCCCTTCAGGTCGATCACGCGCGCAGCTGTGAAGAGCGCGTCGAAGGGGTCTGCATCCCGTGGGCCCCGATCCTTGAGAATCCCTCGGAGTTCGGTGTCGAGCCGGTCATCGCGCTGGCGACCCAGCCGCTCGAAGACATGGAAGATCGCTCCCTCGCGATCGACGCGATCTCGTGCGTAGTAGGTGAACCACATCGCGCCGAAGGTGATCAGCGCGAAGGTGAACAAGGTGGGCAGGATGCCCATCTCCACGATCAGCCAGAATGGGAGCAGAATCCCGACGATCTGCAGGCCGGGGTAGAAAGGAGCCCGGTAGCCCGGGTCGTACGACTCGATCCGGCTCTCGCGCATCACGATGACCGCCAGACACGCCAGCGCGAACATCACGAGTTTGAAGGCGCTCGCGAGCTTGGCGATCTTGGTCGGGTCGAAGAGGGTGACACAAAGAATGATCAGACCCACCGTGGCCAGGATGCCTACGGTAGGGGTGCCGTGGCGACCGATCTTCGCGAAGCCCTCGGGGATCAGGCGATCTCGACCCATGGCAAGCGGGTAGCGCGATGCGCTCAGGATTCCAGCATTCGCGACGGAGGAGAACGCGAGAACTGCGGCGACCGTCATGACGAGCTTTCCGAACGGAAGGCCCAGCAACTCGGCCACGGTCGCCACCGGGGTGAGGTCGCCTCCGTCCATGGCGAGCGTTTCGACACCCGCCACGCCGATCATGACGCTCGTGCCTACGACATAGACTGTGACGATGGTCCCGAACGAGAGGAACATGCCCAGCGGGAGGTTCCGTTCGGGGTCACGGATTTCTTCGGCTACGCTGGCCACCTTCGTGAGCCCCATATAGCTGACGATGACTAGTCCGGCCGTACTGACGATTCCAGCGCCGCCGGAGTCGAACATCCCTCCGAACGCACTCGCCTCGATCTGGAAAATCCCGACTCCGCAGAACCACAGGAGCAAGATCATCAGTCCGATGAGAAGGCCTACCTGGAACGACCCGCTCTTCTTCGTTCCGAAGTAGTTCACGATGCCGAACAGGACTGCGAGGCCCGCAGCGATCGGACTCATCGGCACGCCAGGCAGGAACAGCTCGAGATAGGCGCCGACGCCGACCAGTGCGAACGATGACTTGAGAATCAGCGCGATCCACGTCCCAAAACCCCCGATGGTTCCGACGAGGGGCCCCATACTGCGATCGAGGAAGTAGTAGATGCCTCCGGCCTTCGGCATCGCAGTCGCGAGCTCGATCTTGCTGAACAGCCCCGGAAGAAGAATGAGGCCCGCCAACAGGTACGAGAGCGGCATGGCCGAGCCCGCGCCCGCGGCAGCCAGACCCGGCAACAGGAAGAAGCCGGAACTCAGCGTCGCACCCGTAGCCAGGGCATAGACATCCCACAGTCCCAGCTGTTTCTCGAGCTGGGGGGACTTGGCTGCGTGGGTGCGTGCGGTGCTCTCGACGGCGTCCATGCTCGGCGGGTGCGGGCGGGGCGTTACACCGCTTCTGGGGCTCAAGGATCCCTGCCCGACGGAAGTGGCTGGTGGGGAGCTCGTCGTAGCTCGACGGCACCGTCAGCCGATCATGCCGTTTTGGGCGACTCCGGGCAAGCGAGTCCGGGAGTCGGAAGCATCAACGCGGCCCGCTGTGCAGGCCGCGCTCGGTCTCTTCGGGGAGTTCGCAACCCATCGGCGCCGCGCCTCAGGTCAGACGGGTGATGCCGTGGGATCGGTCAGCGAGCTTACGACTCAGCGCCGCCGCCGTCCGCCGCCACCGGGCGGTGGGCCGGAACTGGTACCCGCCTTGTGGCGATATGTGATCCGGCCACGATCGAGGTCATACGGTGACAACTCTACGGTCACGCGATCCCCAACGAGGACGCGGATTCGGAACTTCGACATGCGTCCCGCTGCGTACGCGAGCACCATATGGTCGTTCTGGAGCTTCACTCGGAACTTCTGATCGGGGAGTACCTCGGTAACGACTCCCTCGACCTCGATCGCTTCCTGCTTCGCCACGCATTCTCTCCTGTTTCAGCCCTGCTCGTTCGACCAGGCGGCCGAAACGAACAAAGCGGTGGCCTCAAAGACCGAGACCCCCGCCTTTTCGATGTAACGAACATCGTACCGAAGGTTGGGGCCACCCGGGCACGAGGTCAACCAGAGCCGCTGGGGCCACAGCCATTGTCGGACCCGGCGGTTCTTCGATACTAAATAGTGTTCAGGCTCGTACGCCGTTAGGTTCTCCGGCCTCTCTACCCACGCAGGAGCCCACGTGGCGATCCGCTCGGTTTTTACCGGGTCCGGAAGCTTCATTCCGACCCAACAGGTCACCAACGCGCATTTCGAGGATCGGTCGTTCTTTCTCGATTACGACGAGCCTATCGATCCCGCTGACAATGCGCGCGTGCTTCGAAAGATCACCGAGATCACGGATATCGCCGAACGGCGGTACGCTGGTGAGGACCATGTCGCTTCGGACCTCGGCTTTCATGCCTCGGTCCGAGCACTCGAAGATTCGGGGATCGACCCGGAGACGCTGGACTACGTCATCGTCGCGCACAACTTCGGTGATGTGAAAGCGGATTCCGGACAACTCGACACCGTGCCGACCCTCGCGGCCCGTATCAAACAACGGCTCGGGATTCGGAACCCGTCCTGTGTCGCCTACGACCTGCCATTCGGTTGCCCGGGTTGGCTACAGGCCGTTATCCAGGCCGACTACTATCTGCGCTCGGGCGATGCGCACCGCATCTTGATCGTCGGCAGTGAAACGCTGTCACGAGTGTGCGACCCGTGTGACCGTGACAGCATGATCTATGCGGACGGAGCTGGGGCCGCGGTCATGGAAGCCGTCGAGACGGATGCCGCGATCGGCGTACTGAGTCATTCGAGCCGGTCCGACACTCTCGAACACGCGCAACTCCTCCGCATGGCTCCCTCGTTCGACCGGTCTCGTGACGAAGATCGCCTCTTCCTCAAGATGGAGGGGCGGAAGCTCTACGAGTACGCGGTGAAGACGGTACCCGCTGTCGTACGCGACGCGCTGGACAAAGCGGACCTCACGCTGACGGACGTTTCGAAGGTTCTGGTGCACCAGGCGAACGCCAAACTCGACGAGTCGATTCTGAAGCGGCTTTTCCGGCTCTACGGAGTACCGTGCATCCCGGACCACATCATGCCGCTCACGGTTTCGTGGTTGGGCAACAGCTCGGTGGCCACCCTCCCGACTCTCTTCGATCTCATTCGCCGGGATCAGATGGAGCACCAGGTGATCGGAGCTGGAGATCTGCTGGTCTTTGCGTCGGTAGGCGCCGGCATGAATGCCAACGCGATGATCTATCGCGCCCGCTGATCCAGCCCGTGGCCGCCTAGCGGTTCGGTCTCGGTCCGGTCGCCGAAGCTTGCGATCAGAGGCCGACCTCGAGTGATCGCGTCACGTACGGAAGGAAGGGCCAATGATGCCTGGTGGCTCTCCCTATCGGTCCACACCTCGGTGACCCAGAGCGTCTCAGCGTCCGAGGCGTCTCGCGCCACGACGTAGCTCAGACATCCGGGCATCCCGCCGCTGCCCGAGATCAGGATTTCGGCGAGAAGCTCGCGATCCCCCGGTGTCGCCTGAATTCGTCCAATCAATCCAAACATTTCTTACCTCCGCTGAGAATTGGGGCAACGCCAGATCTTCGAAGGAGGCTCGCACCGCCGACGCTGACGGGGGGTTGGCGAGATCCATTGGAACGGCGTGACCGAGGAAGACCGGAATCGTCAGTGGGTAGACCGCCGCCCTTATTGGCGGACAGCCCTTCGTGCGTCGAGAGTAGCTTCACGGCGATGCTGTGGCGACGCGGTGCCTGCGACACGCAGGCAGACCTCTACTGGAGGATGATCCTCAACCAGCCGACCCCGAAGTAGACGAAGGCGAGAAACATCAGAAGGAGTGCGAGCTCCTCGATGTCTACGACCGCCCGGACGACCCGTCGAAGTACCGTCCGGAGCACGCCGTGCACCGGACCGCTGCGGAGGCCGACGGGTCGACCCGGCTCGCGCTGCACTCGCGGGGGCGCCGCAGCGAGCCGATGGACGCTCGGGGACGACTCCGTACCCGTGTCCCATACGGCTACGACCCTCCGAAGTACATTGTGCGCTGCGTGCGGTCCTCGATGTGCGGCCTCACGCGTGCACGAATGGGTCGTACCCTCCCAGCGCGCTGCGCACCGTCCTGCCCGTAGACTCCGAGCGGGACGGATATGGGCGAACCTCTTGATGGTCTCGCCATGCTCGTTCGCGGTAAGCCTCATGACAAAAGTACGGCGCCCGAGGCCCGGCCCTTCAACGTGCCCTCGTGCACGAGTCCAGGGGGGGGCGTTGACCGAAAGGGTGGAATAGGCGATTCTCCGTCCAGAAGCGCAAAGTGCGCGAACTAGGCAATAATGAAGGCGTCGGTCTCATTAGCTCGAGACGGGCGCTTTGTACGTTTGGTGGCCATGGTGGCCACGATATGCGCGGATTGACCGCGCGAACACCAGCAGTTGGGTACGTGATGCGTCACGCCGCACTGCAAAACCGAGGAGCGCAACGCAATGCGTACTACGGGCACCGTGAAGTGGTTCAACGATCAGAAAGGTTTCGGCTTCATCACTCCGGCGGACGGTAGCAAGGACTGCTTCGTTCACCACAGCGCCATTCAGGCGCAGGGCTTCAAGACTCTGGCCGAGGGCGCGACTGTCGAGTTCGACATCGTCCAGGGCGCCAAGGGTCCTGCGGCGGAGAACGTCGTCGCGCTCTGAGTTAGACCACGCGCGAAGTTCAGAGGCCGTCCCGTTTATCGGGGCGGCCTCTTTTTTTGCGTCATGCGCAGGCGTCCGAAGCAGGCGCCTCAGGGATCGATCGGATAACGATCGGCGTCCGCGAACAGCAGGCGCCAGCGTCCGTCCCGTCGCTGCCAGAGAAAGAGTGTAGACACCTGGCTCTGAATCAGCTCTCCGGCAGAGGTGGTGTCAAACACTCACCAATTCAATTACGCGGGCGAGCCTCGGGAACA
>JBDGVS010000026.1:0-15051 GCA_039585535.1 Gemmatimonadota bacterium
GAAACCGGGCCTCTGATCCCGGTCGCTCGCGAAGAAGAAGTGGCGTCCATCGGGTGAGAACGACGGCCAGCCGTCGCTACTACTCGAATTGATGGGCTCTGGTAGTAGCCATGGATCGCTCCAGCCGAAGTCGGTCCGCTCCATCACGTACAGATCTTGCTCGCCGTACGCGTCTGCATCCCGGTACGCCTGAAAGACGAGATGTCGCCCGCCGGGAGCGAGGACTGGATTCATCTCGTCGCCGTACGAGTTCACTCGCAGCGGCACAGGCTCTCCAAAGCCACCGCGGCCATCAGGCTCGGCCACGTAGAGGTCACTCCCCCACTCCGGATCGCGGCGCGTCCAAAACAGGAGCGCCCCGTCCTCGAGGAGCGCCGGGCCGAGTTCGGTTCCAAGTGTGTAGCGTCCTACCTCGGTCCGCGGCCGATTCACCAGACCCTTCAGGGGTTCGGGGACACCCCACCCTTCTGCCTCACGATGCGTGATCCAGATGTTGTCACTCGGCTCCGGCTGGCCGACGAGCGGGCGGCGAGAAGAGAAGAGGAGGGAGGAGCCGTCGGCAGACACGAAGGGTGCCTCGTCACGGTCGGAGGAAAACGGGGCGACGCGGGGTTCTGTCCAGGCGCCCACAGAGTACTCGGTGACGAAGATCTGCGGAGGTCCTCGACGCGAGCGTCGCGTGAAGTACGCTTCCGCTCCGTCGGGGGTGAACGCGATGTCATAGTCGCGTAGCTCCCCGGAGATGAGGCCCGGCGCGAAAACGGCCGGTTCCCTGATGCTCACGTCCGACCACTCCACGACCGGCGACTCGCACGCAGCCACGGCCAGGGACGCCAGTAGCATGGGGGTGCGAGGCCACGGTGTTCGAGTTGTTACCAGTCGCTGTGGCACTGCCTTCTTCGGTCGAGGGGATGTACAGGCCTGCGAGAGCCAGAGGCGCCTCGGACGACGCTAGGGCCGTTCCGGGTTCGGCGGAAGGGAGTTGTCGGGAGCGGCTCTGCACTGCCGGCTCTTTCCTCCCTTCGCCTACGCCTTCTTCGCCGAGAAGTGAGCTCCGGAGATCGAGCCTGCGAAGGCCTCCATGTCTGCGAGTGCGTGCGGGTTGTCAGCCAGGTACGCCCGTACGCCCACATCATCCATGATGTAGCTCATCGGATACGGAGTTTCGCTCGTAATTTCCACAGCCGTGAAGCCGGCTGCACCGAACTCTTGCAGGTAACGGTCTCTCGAGGTCGGCAGACATCCGGCTACGGAATCGAGGCTCTCCCGAAGTACGGCGGGGATCTCCTGGTCAGACACCATGTCGGAGACCACCAGCCGTCCGCCAGAACGAAGGGCTCGGTAGGCTTCGCGGAGGGCGCGGGCCTTGTCTGTCGTAAGGTTGAGCACGCAGTTCGACAGGATGACGTCCACGGCCCCGTCGGCGACAGGCAACGCTTCGATCTCCCCGAGGCGAAACTCCACGTTGTCGTAGCCGCCCTCCTCCGCATTTCGCCGAGCCCTCTCGACCATCTCCGGGGTCATATCGACCCCAATGACTCGGCCCTCGGCGCCGACGTTGGTCGCGGCCAGAAAGCAGTCGATCCCCGCTCCGGATCCCAAGTCGAGCACGGTCTCCCCGGGACGAAGGTCGGCGAGAGCGGTGGGGTTTCCGCAGCCGAGGCCGAGATTCGCCTCCTCTGGAAGGCGTTGGAGCTGCTCGTCCGTGTAGCCGACTGCCCGGCTCATGGACGCGGCGTCGGTGCCCTCCCCGCAGCAGCTTGGCTCACAACAGGCATTGCCTTCACTTGCGGCGCGTGCGTAGCGATCCCGAACGGCTCTCTTCAGCTCGGCAGGGGTGTGGATGCTCATGGTGCGGCTCCGGTAGAGGTGGGTACGGCACAACAGCGGCCGTTTGAGATGTCGACACGAGAAGCAAAGGCCCGACCGAGGCGACCCAGCAACTTGGGGAAGGCGGCTCGCACGTGGGGGTCGAAATCCGCCAACAGTGCCGCGTACTCATTCACGAGATCGGCCTGAACGAGGGCCTGAACATCGAGACCGGCAGCGGTTGGCTCGAGCCGAACCACCCTGCCATCGGCGCTGTCACGAGCCCGTGCGAGCAGCCCCTTGGCGACGAGACTGTTTGCCACCCGACTCGCCGTGCTCTTGTCGAGGTAGAGGTGACCCGCAAGCTC
This sequence comes from Gemmatimonadota bacterium, assembly GCA_039585535.1. Classification (GTDB taxonomy): domain Bacteria; phylum Gemmatimonadota; class Gemmatimonadetes; order Longimicrobiales; family Gaopeijiaceae; genus UBA2589. The sequence goes on from JBDGVS010000026.1 coordinate 2,178, forward strand.
GTTCACGGTCAGGGCGCCTGCCTCGACGACGTACTCGAGCGCGTAGCACTGACTGACGCTGAGGTCATGACAGCACGCCCGGTCCCGGTCACGAAACTGGACCACACGGATCAACTCGCCGAGGGCTTCCGAAAATTCGCGGGCGTCTACATCGATAGTTGGCATATGCAACTATCAGGACAACAAGGGATCAGGTCAAGGGCGACGCTGTCTCAGTTTGCTCCCGCGACCTCGAGAAGACTCCGCGGGTCAACGCTCGTACGCCCGTACCGAACGACCCAATGCAGGTGGGGGCCCGTCACGCGGCCCGTCGCACCGACAAGTCCGACCGGATCACCCGCCGTCACGGTGTCGCCGACCTCCACCAGCTGACGGCTCAGATGGAAGTAGGCGGAGAGTAGCCCCCCGCCGTGGTTGAGGTAGACCACGTTGCCTGCCAGAAGGAAGGGTTCAACGAGCTCGACGACGCCGCGCGTGGCCGCAACGACCGTGTCACCTCGAAGACCCTGAAGGTCGAGCCCCATATGCCGACTCGATACCTGACCATTGAAGACCCGCCCATCACCAAACCCACTCGTGACCCGGCTGTCGCGTGGCAATACGACTGTCTCGTCCCAGATTCGGGGCGTCCGATGCGAGGCCGCAGAGGCCGCACGAGCCATCGCCTGGTTGCTCCTCAGCCTTGCCTGGTCGGCTGAGTCGGGGGGAGCGCCGAATCGAGGCGCCACAGTCAGTCGCTCCAGGCGGTAGTCCCCAGCCTGCACCGGGATGGACTCCGCGAGCCGCTTCTCGCCACCGGCCTCATATACGATCCGAAACGTCGCCGTCACCGACGTGTCCGTGCCGACGGGGATCGCAGCGAGGCTTTCGAAGACCCTGCCGCCGAGGCGCTCGAAGTGCAGCTCTTCTCCGGCGACGGCACCGTGAACGCCAATAAGAGGAGAGTGCTCCGACGCGACTACACGCAGACGAAAGAGGCGCCCTTCACCCGGGGTCTCAGGGTCCCAGGAAATCTCCGGATCCATGAAGACAACAGCGGACTCCGATGAGTCGATCGCAGAGGGTGCTGGCCAGTACGCCGCCCAGGCGAGGCCTGCAAGCGCCGAAGCGAGAAGGAGAAGACGGGTCATCCTGGAAGATGAGGCGAGACACGCCAGGGCGCGAGCCCCTCTGATCCATGCTTTGGCCTTCCAGGCAGGGTACAATCGAGTGTCAATACGATTGTATTGACACCATGATTATCGTCCGTCAGACTTGATGAATGCACGCAAAGACGAGTCAACTCCAGATCAGGGTGTCCCCGGCAGAGAAGGCTGCCCTGAGACGACTCGCGGACCAGGCGGGCGTTTCTGTATCCGCCTTCGTGCTCCAGCGTGCCCTCCCACGGACACACGAAGGCATCTCCGCTCGGATCCGCCATCTGCAGGGCGGAAAAGACCTGCTCAACGCATTGTCGGACTTCATGTTATACCTATCTACTCTATCCCACGACGAATTCGAGGACGGCGTGGCAGCAGCGGAGTTGGCAGAGCTCACCACTCTTCAATTGAATTGCGCCGCGGCGGCCGTGGAGCACGAATCTTGGCGCCGGGGCCTCGCGACACCCTTCTGGACCGGAACGATCCCACCGCTCGAGCGGCCCTATTTCGCGTGGGGCCTGCGCTCGCTTCGGCCGCGACTCCTCCGCGTCACCCCCGCGGCCTTCAAGCGTCGCAACGTTTATGTGCCCTCCCCCGGAGATCCCCGGCGGTGATGCCTCTGACCGCAGGCCTGCCGTCGCTGGACGCGGAGCTGGCATCCGTCGGGATCGAGGGCGAGGTCCTTCTGGTTGGCGGAGCCGTCATGCTGGTGACGTTCTACGCCGAGCCCGCAAGTCGCCGCCCAGGAGACCAGTTCGCCGATCAGAACCTCCTCACCGAGGCCGCGGATCGAGTCGGCAGTGCCGAAGGGTTTCCGTCTGACTGGCTCTCGACCGCGGCCCGCGCCGTGGTCGGAACAGAGGGGCCATCCGGAATGGCCTGGGAGGGTTCGCACCTGCGGGTGTATGCGCCCCAACCTCCCTATGCCCTGGCCATGAAGTGCGCCCGCTTCGGCCTGGCTCCTGAGGCGGAGGAGCGCGCGATTCAGGCCGACGTGAGGTACCTGATGCGACTGATTGGCCTTACTACCGCATCAGACGCTCTCGGAGTAATCGGCGATTACTTCACCGAACGGCAGCTGCCCGACCGCCTGACGCCAAGACTCGAGCGTTTACTCCACTAGCCGGCTCGACATCCCTTCTGACCTATTCCGCGGGCATCCGCAGCAGCAAGCTGCTCAGGGCCGCCCGCCGCCCGCCGCGCCCTGCGTTTCGGAATACACGGTGGTCAGGATCTCTCGGAACGTCTCGAGAGGGAGCGCTCCCTGTAGAGGGGGATAACCGAGGACCACAAAGGTCGGAGTGCCGCGGACGCCGAGCTGCTGAGCCAACGTCGTCGACCCCGAGATTCGGGAGAGCTGTCGATCGCTTTCCAGGCAGCTATCAAACGCCGCCATGTCGATGCCGAGCTGAGCTGCCCAGCCGCGAACCACAGGAGCAGGATCGTCGCTCGCCTTCCAGGCTCGTTGCTCGTCCCAGATGCGACGGTTCAACTGCTCGAAGGCGTCGACATCCTGAACGTAGGCACACTCAGCTGCCTCGGTCGCGACGAGCGAATTGTCGAACATCCCCGTGATGTAGGGAACGAACTTCCACTCCACCATTCCGGTCTCGATGAACTCCTCTCTGATGGCAGAGAAGCTGTCCATGTGGAACTGCCGGCAGTAGCCGCAGCCATAGTCGGACATCTCGACGACTTTGACGGGTGCATCGGAGGATCCCCGATTGAATCCGAGGTCGCTGACGGCAACCCGTGGGCCACCGGTATCCCCTTCCCCGGCGATCAACGTCGACTGCCCGTCATTCGACGGTTGCGTCAGAAGCGTGCGCGACAGATCGCTCGTCCCATCGTCACTCGCCGCGTCCGCGCAGCCGGAAGCCGCGAGGGCACCACAAAGGAGCAAGGCGGCGAATGTGAAACGGCTCATCAAAATTCCAGGTTGATCAATTGGCCCATACCGGCCAGAAAGGCCGTCATGGTCGCGAAGCGCCCCGTGACCATCAGAAGCCCAATGACGACGAGTACAGTTCCCGCACCGCGCTGCAGCGGCATGAGCCACGACCTCGCGGCCGCGCTCCCCGCGAGAAACCAGTTCAGAGCGACCGCGGCCACCACGAACGGGATCCCCATACCCAGCGCATACACCCCCAGGAGCAAAGTTCCCTGCATCATCGTGGCCTGGAGGCTCGCATACAGTAGAATCGAACCGAGGATCGGTCCAATGCAGGGCGTCCATCCCGCGCCGAACGCGACGCCTACCGCCAGTGATCCGAGTGCGCCGACGGGGCGAGCCTCGAGTCGCATCCTTAGCTCCCCGGACAACGCCGGGACCTTGAGGACGCCGATCAGGTGAAGCCCGAAGAGGATCATCACCACACCGCCGAAGCGAGTAACCCAGGGCAGGGCACTCGAAATCCAGGCACCCGCTGCCGTCGCCACGAGGCCCATCGTCATGAAGACGAGTGAGAAGCCCAGAACGAAGAGCGAGGAGTGCAACGCGGCCGTCCTGCGTACTTCCGCAGTGGGCTGCTCAGCGATCTCCCCAAACGTCAGCCCCGACACGAAGGCCAGGTAGCTTGGAACCACAGGCAGAACGCACGGGGACAGGAATGAGACCAACCCCGCCACGAACGCGAGAGGAAAAGAAACCTGTATCTCCAAGTCCGACAGCCTTTTAGATTCGGAAGTTGCGTAACAAGCGCCGCTCTTCCTCACCGACGCGAGCCTCAACCTCGACCAGACTCTCGAGGGCGCTCCCTTCGAGCTTGTGGCGGACGAATCGATCCAACTGGAAGAGCCCGGCAGAGTTAGAGAGCTCCACAGTGACGCAAATGGGCTTGTCTTCGCCCGGCTTCAGGGACACAGAGTCGACCGCGGCCGCCGAAACCGAGTGAATCGACAGCGATCCTGCAGAGAAGGGGATACGGGAGCGGCCCTTCGCCATATCGAGTGCATCTGCGATCCGAACGATGCCCGCCTCGAGCGTTAGCGGCTTCCCGCCCGTCCGATGAGAGATGATGGCGTGAAGAATCTCTGAGCGAACAATGGTTTGAGCATGTGGGCCGTACACCTCCGGTAGATACTCCCGAAGCTTTCGCTCGGCCAGAATCAATGAGAAAGACTCATGATCCTCACGATGGATCGACATGCCGATGTCGTGGAGCAGGGCAGCCAGGGCCACGACGACCTCCGCATCCTGCGTAGTCATGCCGTAGTTCACGGCGACGCTCGGTTCGACGCCGGCATCTACCAGCAGTCGCAACATACGGATCGCGATGTTCATCACGATCTTCACATGGACCGGTCCATGGTCGGTCATGTTCAACCGATCGACCGAGTTCACGTTCGCCGCAATCCAGAGGCCGTAGAGGTCTTCATCCTCGTTGACCATGTCCAGCAAACGCTGGAGCTTCGGATTGTGTTTAACTGGAACGGACATTTTGATTCGGTTTTCGAATCGCCCCTCCAGATCCCGGATCGGTTCGCCGGCGCCTGGGGCCTCCTCCATCACTGATGCCAGGAGTCCAGTGGTTCGAAGTTCGTCGCGGGTGCTCTCGGCGGCATCGTCGCTCATAGTGCTGACTCCCAATCCAGAACTTTTTCGGCTCCGTCCTTCACGACCACCGTCCCAACGATGCGGTCGTGAATCGCCTGTCGATTGGCGTCCCACCACACCTGCGCAAAGCCCAGCAGGCCGGTGGCCAGGCCCGCGGCGTACCCACCGACCCGCTCGAAGGCTATCCACCAGGTGATCGGGCCTCCGTCCAGCCGCACGACGCGGATTCGCATCACCCGCTTGCCCACGGTCTGCCCCTTCCACCACGACAAGATCACGGTCATGTAGAGAGCTGCCCATCCGAAGCCGAAGCCGAGATCGTCTGCCAGGTCGAGAATTCGCTGGAAGATTCCCCGGTTCTCTGCCGCTTCGACTTCCGCCTGCGATGCATCCAATGCCTCCTGGCGCGATTGACTCTGACTGCGCAAGGCGGCCACCCGTCTCTCGAGAGATCCCAGCGTGTCCCCGGCCACGATCCCACGCGCACGAGCCTCGACCGCCAGATATCGGGCCTGCTCCGTGTCGTCGAGCTCCTCGCGAGCGCGCAGCGAGGCGTAAAGACTCAGGACATTCTCGTCCGACAGCTGGGCCACCTCTTCTGCGACCTCCGAGAGGTCTTCGGCAACGACCGGTGGTTCGTCGTCATCGCTGAGGAGGCTGTCGACCACCATGACCCACTCTTCCGACCAGTCAGCGTCCTCGGGCGCGAGTTCGACGAGAGCCGCCGTCAGAATATCCGGCGAGAGTCCCAGGCCCTCTGTGGCATCCAGCAGGTTCTCGGCGGCCTCGAGCGCATCCTCCCGCGTCTCCGCCGCTTCAATGGCGTCCAGCACATCAAGGCTCCGGACGATCTGACCCGCGGTCTCCGCAACGTCGCGAGCGTTGCCTCCACCAAACCCGGTCCCCGCCCAGATCGCAGCCACGGTCGCCAGGGCGATGACGACGCCTAGACAGCCCACGGAGAAGCGCATCGCCCGTCCGAACACATTCCCTCGCACCGGCGTGCGCTTGAAGCCGGCACGCACGAACAGGCCCCCTGCAATGACGCCGAGAATCAGTGAGAAGCTGTTGGTGAGTGCGGTGATGCCAAGAATGACGAGCCCGTCGATCGCCAGAGCTGCGGCACGACGTCGGGGAGAGGCGAGCGGCATGCCGACCAGCTCCGGCGACACCTCGAACGCATCCGGGGTGATGATGCTCCGCGGGTCACGGTGTGTGGGCGTCGGCATTGGAGGTCGCCGGAGGCTGTCGCAGGCGCGTCAGCGCCGGCGTGCCCACATGACCAGGGCGAGTCCTACCGCAGCGCCCAGGAGCGCGCCGCCCGCAATCGTGCTGATCGGAGGAGAGATGACCGGCGGCGGGGGCGTCACGTCGCCCGCAATCCTGTCCTCGGAGCCGGCATGCGGATCTGCGGGGAGCCCGACTTGTCCAGGATCGTCCGTGGCAGCGTCACTCCCTCGCTCCACGTAACTCGTAGTCTCGTCGAGACTTCCGTCCCATGCGCAGGTGGGGCACTCGAGAGACTCGCGCTCTTTTGCCGTCCGGTTCGCGAATCCAACCTCATCGCCACAGAGCGGACAGCCGAATCCGCTGCCCTGGGGCTCGAGAACTCCGTAGAGCGCGCCCTTGGACAGGTCGAGGTCCTCGGCGATCTGATTCACACTACGATCGGAGTGCCAATAGAGTTCGTTGGCACGTTCCACAGCTTCGGGGGTCACTTCGGATGCGTGCATCGGTGGTCGATCCCTTGCTTGACCGGTCACGGCTCCCAACTGAACATAAGCGGTCCCAGCTGCTGCGGGAACGCCGTAACTTCGCTTCCGACGTAATCTTCCCGTACTGACCGACTGTATCGACGTGAGAATTCCCGTAACCCACGGCCATCTCGAAGCGCTCCTGAAGGAGCCATCCTCACCGCCGAGAGGTGTCGCAGTGGTGTGCCACCCGCATCCACTGCACGGTGGCACGATGCACACCAAGGCCGTGTACCGGGCGGCTCAGGGTCTGCAGGACGCCGGCCTCGTCACTCTGCGCTTCAACTTCCGCGGTGTCGGAACGAGCACGGGGAGTCACGACGAGGGTGTCGGCGAACAGGAGGACGTCCTTGCGGCGATCGACTGGCTCGAGGCTGCCTACCCGAGCCTGCCTATCGTCGTTGGGGGCTTCTCGTTTGGATCGATGGTGGGCCTGACCGTCGGGGTCGACGACGATCGGGTCGATGCACTGCTCGGACTCGGACTGCCGGTCGATCTCGATGACCGATATGACTACGGGTATCTCGGGGCGGCAGGGAAGCCCGTTCTGGTTGTACAGGGCGAGCAGGACGAGTTCGGCACCGGCGCCCGAGCCGCGGAAGTTTTGACGCCACTGGGGAGTCATATCACCCTGGTGCGTGTTCCGGACACCGATCACTACTTCGAGGGTAAGCTGACCGAACTTCGGACCTCCGTCCGTGGATATTACGAGTCGGGGCCCGGTGCGCGGGTCCTTCTAGCAGCCTGACCAGCGACAGGCACGGTTCTTCGAATCATCACCGAGGTCGAGATGCGCAGTCGTGATCGAGTGCTTCAGAGTCTGGAAAAGGTCTATGTGGCCGCATTCTCCGTCGCAGAGCAGGCGGGTGACACGACGCAGATGGCGAAGCTCGACATGGACTATCAGCGAGACCAGCTCCAGCTCGAGGTGTTGCTCGACATCCGGGAGCTGCTCGCACCCGCGGAGTCCGACAAGACAGACAAGACAATCTCCCTGCTGGAGAAGGCGCAGAGCATTCGTCAGCTGACGAAGCTCCGCTGATCCGGTTTACGCAGCACCCGAGAGCTGTACTCCCATGAAGATCTATACGAGAACGGGCGACGACGGCGGCACTGCGCTGTTCGGTGGTGGACGCGTCCGCAAGCACGACATCCGAGTGGACGCGTACGGAAACGTCGACGAGTTGAACTCGGTATTGGGTTGGGCGATCACACAGCTCGAGGACGATTCTGTCCGCGAACGGCTCGGTCAGGTTCAGCACGACCTCTTCGCGATCGGGTCGGATCTGGCAACGCCACCGGCCCGTGAAAATCGAGCACGTCCAGAGACTCCGGTCCTTCCGCTCGAGCGAGTGACCTCGATGGAGAAGTGGATCGACGACGCGGACCAGGAACTTGCCCCCCTGCGCGCATTCATTCTCCCGGGCGGCTCCGCGGGTGCGGCTTCACTGCACATGGCCCGTACAGTCTGTCGCCGAGCGGAGCGATCTGCCGTCGAGCTCGCCGAGAGTGAGCCGGTAAACCATGACGTGCTGACCTATCTGAACCGGCTTTCGGATCTGCTCTTCACCTTCGCCCGGCTTGAGAATCATCGCGCTGGTCAGGCAGACGTAGAGTGGGTGAAGCCGAGCCCGCCCGAGGCGATCTGACGCAGTCACGGGCGGAGCGACAGGCCGGTTCAATCCGGGCCGCGCTTCTCGGTCGCGGCATCGATGAGAGCACCAGTGAGCTCGTGAGTCGAGCGCTGAAGCTATCGATGAAGACCCGGATCAGCTCACTGAGCGACGACCATCACCCGGCGTACCTGCACCCCGGACGCGCCGTGCTCATCCTCCTGCACGACGTCGATGACCTTCCTGCGTCGGCACTACCCATTGCAGCGCTGCATGAGTCGATGGATACGGACCTCAGGCCAACGTCCGCCGAGGTCTCGCAACTCCTGGACGACGAGATTGGAGAGACCGTCCGGTCACTACCTGTGCCGGGAGCGGGGGACCTCGAGGAGCGACTCGTGCTTCTCCCTCGCGACGGGGCGCTCGCGGTTCTCGCAGAACGCCTGGACCACCTGCGCCACCTGCATATGCGCCCCGACACCACGGCGCGATGGAGTGGGATACACGCCGAGGTCGAGCGGGCCTGGTTGCCGTTCGCGCAGCGGACGGACCCGCGGTTGGCACAGCGCTTCGCGCACTGGACGCGCACCTTCAGGAAGCGACTGCCCTGACGAGCTCGGTCGCGCCGTCAGTTCCCTCGGGTGTAGATCATCCAGACGCCGTTCCCGCCACCCAGGCCGAACAGGTTCCCGGCCTCGAGCGGCTTGTAGAGCACCATGCGCTCGATCGCGTCGGGTGACATTCGGAGCGCCAGATTCGGATCGGTCGCCCGCACATCGTTGATGAACACCAGCATGGGGACGCATCCCGTACTGAACATTCGCACCTGTCCACTCGTGTAACCGACGCAGATCGACCCGTCCGACTGGTGCCGAACGATCACGCCCGGCTGATGGAGCGACCGAAGGACGTCCGACGCGTCTCGGGAGGTTTGCCGAACCTCGTCGATCTGGGCGGTCGTAATCACATTCCCGCCGCGCCGTCGGTCGATCTCAACGGGCAGTGCGTCGGTCTCGACAGTCAGAGGGGCGATCTCGATCGGACGATTGTCGAGGAGCATACGCACCGCCAGCCGCTCCCCATACGGCACCACGAGCGTGTCCATCTTGGTGCCGTAGGCGAGGTGGTCGGTCATCAGCATATAGGTCCCGGGTGCGACACCTTCGAATACGAACGAACCACGACCGTCCGTGAGCGTTCGAAACCTCGTGCCCCTGAGCCATGTCTCCGCGCCCTCGACAGAATTACCGGAGGTACGGTCCAGGAGCTGTCCCGAGATCCGGCTGGGCTCTGTTGCATACAGGGCGATCGATGCCTCGGCGGATTGGTTCTCTCCGACCGAAACCTCCCTGCGTACGTTCTCCCGCCCGTAGTAATCCGCAGACACGAGCACCGGCCGATCGGCGGGCACGGCGCAGGTGGAGTACCATCCGTCCGTCGTTGTCCACGCCTCGATCGTGCGGGGCTCCCGCGCCTCCCCCTCATGCCACGAGAGCGTTACGCGCGCTCCACTCAGCCCCACCTGTGAACTCGCGTCCGACACACGACCCGACAGGGCACCCACATCCTCGGGGCGCTCTGACGTCAGGCACTGCATCGCCAGAAGGGTCTGCATCGAGGGCGTGCCGAGAAGGAGTTCCTGCTCTTGCCCCGACTCGACCCGAACCGCAACCGGGCCCGGGGAAGCTCCCATCTCTCCGAGCCGCGTATGAAAGAAGAGAGCCCCATACTCGCCTGGGGGCACACCGTCGATTCGGAACCGGCCATCGGTGTCGGTCACCGCCTGATGCGGCGTATCCCACAAGAAGACGGCAGCATCGGTGAGTGGCTCACCCGCCACGGAATCCCACACCAGGCCGTGGACGGTCCCCACCTGTGCACCAGCGTCATCCGCCACGATCACCGAAACGGCGATGGTGAGTAGTGCACCTAAGCCTCGCATGGTACTTCTCCTCCTCATCCCAAGCACCTCCGAGCCCTGACTCGGAACTTCCGGGGAACCATACGACGTGAAACCGAATTTCGTACAGAATCTGTAGCCGAGGGTGATCAAGCAAGCGGAACGCTTGACCTGTCCCGCACGGTCGTTACAGCTTCTGTTCGCCGTACCACACTTGGGACTTCACGCTGCCATGACATACATCATTACCGAGCCGTGCATTGAGACCAAAGACGCCAGTTGCGTCGAGGTCTGCCCGGTAGACTGCATTTACGAGGGCGGGGATCAGTTCTACATCCATCCTGACGAGTGCATCGACTGCGGAGCGTGCGAGCCCGAGTGCCCAGTACAGGCCATCTTCCCGGACACTGATGTCCCCGGTGAGTGGACGAGCTTCGTGGAGAAGAACCGCGTGCACTTCGAGAAATAGCTTCGTGGGCTGCGGCCCGCAGTAGCGAAATAGAAAAGAGCGGCAGGGGTTCGAGACCCCCGCCGCTCTTTTTTCTTACAGCTCGGACAATGTTCGGCCCTATAGGCCGAACTCCCGAATGCGCTTGAGCGAAAGATTGGGCTGAACGTCGCCCGCCGGAAGCAGGCGGATCCCCTTCAGTTCCAATTCCCGCTGCTGACGCACCAGGAGAATCGTCGTCGCCAGCGCGGCTGCACTGAGCAGCCCAACTGCGAAGGTCTTCACGACGCTCCCTCCTTTAGTGGTCTAAGCGATCGATGATGTGTCATCTGTCGCGCCTGTCAATACCACGCGGAAGTGCGCAGGTTTCACGTGAGCTCACCATCGACGTTGTCGCAGACTCGCCCCACGCTCTTTCTGACCACCCCGAAGCCGAGACGGACCGTGCACTTCTCCACTCCGACCTCCGAAGCGCGCGCGGGCGACCCGGTCGCTCTTGCCCGCCTCCTGGTATCGATCCCTTCCGTCAATCCGGTGCTTTCCCCCGGTGGGGACGGCGAAGCTCGCATGGCAGAGGTGACGGCTGAGTTGCTGAACGAGTGGGGATTCGACACGACGGTGCACGAGGTTGAACCAGGCCGCCCGAATGTCATCGCCCGGCTGGCGGGAGAGGGGCCCACGCTCTTGCTGAACGGGCACCTCGACACGGTCGGCATCGATGGGATGACCGTCGACCCATTCGCAGCGACCGTCGAGGGCGGCCGCCTGGTGGGGCGAGGGTCTTGCGACATGAAGGGCGGCGTAGCCTCGCTCCTGTCTGCGGCGCGGCGCCTCGCGCAAACCGGCCCGCGACCCAACCTGATCGTCGCCCTTACGGCGGACGAGGAGTACGCGAGCATCGGGATGGCCGACTTCGTCGCCCAGTTGGACACGGCAGTGGATCTCGCGGTGGTCTGTGAGCCGACGAGTCTGCGGGTGATGCCCGCACACAAGGGCTTCGTCTGGCTCGAAGTCGACTTTCGAGGGCAGGCTGCACATGGCTCTCGGCCGGACATCGGCGTCGACGCGATCCGACACGCAGGCCTCTACCTGGCCGCACTGGACCGATACGCGGAGGAGCTACGACAGCGGCCTGCCCACCCGCTCCTGCAGCACGGTTCGTTCCACGCCGGCACGATATCCGGTGGTTCCGCGGAGTCCGTCTATCCCGATCGCTGCACCCTCCTGCTCGAGCGCCGGACGATGCCTGGCGAGCTACCCGAAGACGTGGTCGCCGACTTCACCTCGGTGCTGGAGGCTCTTCGGACTTCAGAACCTTCGCTGGACGCGACACTACGAATGACACTCGAGCGTCCGGGGTCGGAGGTGGCGATAGACGGCCCGCTGGTACAGGGGTTACTGAACGCCGCAGCGGAAGAAGGAACGCCCGCCGACGTCGAGGGCATGACCGCATGGGTAGACGCGGCATTCCTCAACGAGGCGGGCGTTCCGGCCGTGTGCTACGGTCCGGGAAGCATCGAGCAGGCTCACACCGTCGACGAATGGATCGACGTCGATGAGATCAGAGTCTGCGCTCGTGTGCTCGAGCGCTTCGCCCGAGCCCTCGTCTAGCGGCTGGCTCCCGACCTCGCTCGACATGATGGACTGGAGCTCCTGGACGCTCCCACGACGAGCGCCGTCGACGTAGAGCGTGGGGGCGTCGCCGCTCCGCGTGCGCAGCCAGCTCGAACGAAGACGCTCCATGGCCAGGTACGCATTCATCTGCGGAATCGCATCCAACTCCGCCTGTACGATCCGATCGCTCGTCGCTCCAGCCGGGCGAGTACTTCCACCCCCACCGCCCCCAGAGGCACAACCAGCGGTGCCCAACGCAATTGCGAGAGCCAGTACAAAGAACCTCTTCGACGACTGCGTGCGCATAGCCACTCCCTCGGTGTCGGTGTCGGTGAAACGGTTGGACAACATCGGCGCGTTGCCCCCGGTACGCCACCATACGCTTCACCCACTAGATTACTTGCCGGTCGCGGGCAGGCCCTACGAGGAGTGATCCGAGATGGCTCAGGGCGATGGGGACAGCGCTCCCCTTGGGCAGAAGCAGGTAACGATAGATCAGCTCATGGAGCACTTCGCGAACGACGTGCTCGAAGTGGAGGATTTCGAGCGTCGCCTCGATCTCGCGCATGCCGCCACTTCTTCCGATGACCTCAGAGCCCTACTCGCCGACCTCCCCGGGACCGCTAATCTTCCGGCGACTCGGGATGACAATCAGGCACCCGCGTCCCGTCCCGGGTATTCGATCGCCTCTCCGGCCCAGGTCAAGGACTCCGAAGTCGTTGTCGCGATCATGGGCGGCAGTAGTCGCCGCGGGCACTGGCGACCCGCTCGTAAGAACTACGCCATCGCGATCATGGGCGGCACCGAGCTCGACTTCCGTGAAGCGGCGCTCGCGCCCGGGATAACAGAG
>JBDGVS010000027.1:0-14091 GCA_039585535.1 Gemmatimonadota bacterium
GATTGCGGGCGCTCCGATCTGCCGGGCGGAGTCTACTGTGGCATCCGCAATCGCGTGCTCGCGACGGGTAGCCCCACTGCGAGTGCGCAGCCCCGACCGCGTCAGATAACTCGGGCCGCGCTCCAGAAAGCCGCTGCGTTCGATCTCGGTCCCGATACTGACCATCGCCCGCAGAGCCTCGAGCGGGTGGTCTCCGACCGCGGTCTCGCCGGAAAGCATGATCGCATCCGACCCGTCGAGGACAGCATTGGCTACATCCGACGCCTCGGCGCGGGTCGGCCGAGCATTATCGATCATCGACTCGAGCATCTGCGTCGCCGTAATCACCGGACGACCGTAGAAGTTCGCGAGCTGGATGATGCGCTTCTGGGCGAGCGGCACTCGCTCGAAGGGGAGCTCCACGCCCAGATCCCCTCGTGCGACCATCACCGCGTCGGTCTCGACGAGGATCTCCTCGATCGCCTGTAGTGCCTGAACCTTTTCGATCTTGGCGACCACGAGGGCCCGACCGGCGACTCTCTGCTTGAGGTCGATGACGTCTTCGGGGCGACGCACGAAGGAGAGGCCGATGTACTCGGCTTCCATCTCCAGGGCGAAGTCGAGATCCTCGAGATCCTTCTCCGTCAGCGACGGCGCCTGAACGTTCACCGCCGGCAGGTTGATCCCCTTGCGGCTCTTCAACAACCCACCCCGGATCACCTCGAGGTACGTCCGATCGCCCTCCGTGCCCGTACACCGGAGTTCGAGAAGACCGTCATCGAGCAACACGAAGTCGTTCGTCTTGATCTCCTGTGCGAGCGGCGCGTAGGTGGTCGGGATCTCGCCCTCGCCCGCTACCGCCTCCGGCGCCAGCGTCACCACGGTGCCGCGCACCAGCTCGACAGGCTCGGCCAACTCTCCTACTCGGATCTTCGGCCCCGCCAGATCGACCAGAACCGCCACGGGCTGGCCCAACTCAGCGCACGCCGCCCGCACCGCTGCGATCGACTGCCGGTGAGAGTCCCGCGAACCGTGCGACATGTTGATTCGCGCGAGGTTCATTCCGCTGCGAACCATCTCGAGCACGGTCTCAGGATCCGAGCTCGCGGGACCCAGTGTGCAGACGACCTTCGTACGTAGCATGGGTGCCGATCAGCGGTGGGAAACTTCTCGAGGGTGGGCATTCGAATTCTCGCGTCGGCCGAGAACACGGGCAACCGGGGGGTGGCGCCTCATGCCGGAGGGGATTTCCTTCCGGTGGCCCCTTCCTCCGCCCCTATGTCCATGAGTCACATCCACGTCCAGTCGGCTGCAGAAGCCGAAGGACTCGCCTCGGAGCTGGCCTCGGCGTCGCGCTTCGCCCTGGACTGCGAGGCTGCCGGCTTCCATCGGTACTCCGATCGCCTCTGCCTGCTCCAGATTACGGTCCACGACCGCACCTATGTTGTCGATCCGCTCGCGTTCGATCCCGCCGACCTGCTGCGGGGGCCCCTCGAGGACCCGAACGTAGCGATCGTGATGCACGGGTCCGACTTCGATCTACGCCTGTTGAGTCGCGACCTCGGGATTCGACTGCATGGGCTGGTAGACACCCAGATTCAGGCGGCCCTCCTTGGAGAGGCTGCGCTCGGTCTCTCGTCTCTGCTGGAGGCGAGATTCGGGGTAAAGCTCTCGAAAAAATACCAGCGCGCAGACTGGGCGGAGCGCCCTCTCACGGACGGAATGCTCGAGTACGCAGCTGCCGATACCCGGCATCTCGAGCGCCTCACGGACATGCTCGCAGAGGAAGTCGAGGCGCGCGGACGGACGGAATGGGCGATCGAGGAGTACCGAGCCCTCGAGGAGGTGTCCGACATCTCCCGCGACGACGTCGAGCCGGAAGACCCGGTCGTTCGAGTGAAGGGAGCGAGAGACCTGCCCCCCCGCCACGTCGCGGCGATTCGCGAAGCGCTCGCCTGGCGAAATGAAATCGCGCGTTCGCGAGACAAGGCGCCCTTCCGGGTCATCGGAGACAAGCCACTCATCGAGGCCGCCGGTCTCCAGCCCCGGCGGGTCGAGGAGTTGGTCGACCTTCAGGGCTTCCCGAGCCGCCTCGCCCGCGAGGAGGGGAAGTCGCTCCTGCGACGCCTGCGTGCCGTTGCCGAGCTACCCGAAGCAGACCTCGTGCCGTACCCCCGCCACATTCGCCGGGGACCAGGGCGCCCCCCCCCGGAGCTCGAGGAGCTCGTGGATCGACTCAAGGGAGTGCGCAACCAGGTCGCTGACCACCTCGGCCTGCCGAAGGGCACCTTCCTGTCGAATGCGACGCTGCTCGAGATTGCGCGTGCCGCGCCGAAAAGTCGCGACGAACTCCTCGCTGTCGAGGGAATGCGTCACTGGAAGACGGAAGTCGCCGGCGACCGTCTGCTGGAGGTCGTGCGGGCCGGTTAGGGCGCCGACTCTTCCTTGCGCTTACAGTCGATGCAGTACCGGGCATGCGGCAGGGCATCGAGTCGTTCGAACGCGACCGGCTTACTGCACGTGTGGCACACGCCGAAGTTCTTCGGATCCGCGTACAGGCGACGCAGCGCCTCCTCGAGACGATAGAGATAGCGCCCCTCTTTCGTCGCAAAGGCGGCGGCTTTCTCCCGCTCCTGGGCCTCGGTGCCCTGGTCGGCCATATGATCCGTGTAGGCGGAGAGGTCCGTGTCACTCGAATCACGGTCCGCCTGGCTGGTCTTATCAAACAGGCCTAGCGCCTTGAGCGCGCGAGCCCGCTCGTCGAGGAGCCTCTTCTCGAGGTGGTCGAGCTGCTTCTTTGTCAGAGCCATGGTGCACCCTTGGGACGCGGTCGGTGAGAAAGTCCGAAAAAATAGCGACCCGCACAGAGGTCGTCCACGGATGGACCCGTCTACGGCGAGATGTGTACCGGCTCGGTCAGGAATCTGCCCCACTCCGTTCATGAGTCCCCCATGACGACCCCGACGCTGAAATGCCGCCGCTGTGGCGCCGGCGCGCCTCCCCTGGAGAAGTCTCCTTTTCGCAACGAACTAGGCGAGCGTATTCGTGCGGAAATCTGCGCTGACTGCTGGAAGGAGTGGTTGCAGCACCAGACGCAGCTCATCAACCACTACGGCCTCGATCCCAGGGAAGCCAAGTCGCGCGAGTTCCTCTACGAGCAAATCGAGCAGGTGCTCCTCGGAGGAGGCGAAGGCAAGGGGATCGATACCACGAAGGAGGGTTCGATCGAGTGGTGAACCAGCGCTGAAGCTCGGGCCCCGCCCTTATTCGACCGGCGGGTGCGGCGTCTCGTCGACGATGAGTCGAAAGACGTCCGGGCGCGCGTAGTGCCCGGTGACGTCGAAGTCGAACTTGCTCCGGGGGATGGCCGTCATATCCAGGTCTGCGTACACGATCCCAGCTTCGTTCCACAGAGGCGCTGCGACCTCTTCTCCTAGCGGGCCGTAGATTGCCGACCCTCCTGCGGACAACGTCTCGGGCCAGGCCTCGAGTTCGTCAGCCACCTCGAGGTCGTCCGGGTACATGTCCCGGCGCACGTATTGATTACAGCCCAGAACGAAACAGCGGCCCTCCAGGGCGATATGTCGCAACGTGGCCTGCCAGCGATCGCGAGCATCGGCCGTGGGGGCCAGGTAGATCTGCACCCCTTTGGCGTACATCGCAGTGCGCGCCAGCGGCATATAGTTCTCCCAGCAGATCAGGCCGCCGACCTTCCCGAAGCCTGTATCGATCACTGGCATCGTGCTTCCGTCGCCCTCACCCCAGATCAGCCGCTCTGCCGCGGTCGGCTTGAGCTTCCGGTGCTTGCCCAGGAGTTGTCCGTCGGGCCCGAGGTACAGGAGCGTGCAAAACAGGGTGCCGCCGCTGTACGTGCTGTCTCGTTCGATGACGCCGACACAAAGGAACACCCCGGCCGCACGCGCCGCCTCGCCCATGCGCTCTACCTCGGGGCCCGGCACATTGATCGCCGAAGACCAGTAACGCTCCCATGTGCGGCGCCCCGCCTCGGTACGCCCCCCCACCGCCGTCCCGAACGAGAGACCCCAGGGGTATCCACCGACGTACGCTTCGGGGAAGAGCACGAGTTTAGCCCCCTGAGCCCCAGCTTCCGCGGTCTGTTCACAGACTCGGTCCACGGCGGCAGCCGGGTCGAAGGGCGCAGCCGCAGCCTGCACGACGGCCACGCGGACGTTCTGGTTCTCCGACACGGATGCTCCTGGCACTAGGGTTGGATCGCGAGCCGAATCTGGTGGGTCCCTGGTCGGCCGCCAAGTCGGATGGATCGATCGACGTGACCGACCGTTCGTCTCATCAACCGCCCGAGTAGACGAGCTCCGCGACAACCTCTCCGACCATACCCAGCGTCGCGCTGCTCAACTTGTCCGGGAGATCCTGCGTCGTATGCCAGTACGCGTTGCTCGGACCGTACGTGAAGTCGATGAGGTTCGCCGTCGCGATCCCTTCCTGTATGAGCGGAACGTGATCATCCGTCAGCGTCTGGCCGACCGCGGTAGGGAAGTACGATCGGTACCCAAGTCGTTCGGCGGCCCGCCACACCTTCTGCACAACGACGTTCGCTGCCTGCGCTGAATACCCCTCCACCGGAAAACTCGGGTCGGCATCGCCCACCATGTCGAGAAGGAGGCCGTACACCGGACGGTCATCCTCTGGCACCGTTTCCGCGTAGCGCCGGGCGCCGAGGAGCATATCCTCGACCCCTGGACCGAAGTCTTCACCATCGACGAACAACAGGTCGACGCCCAACGCGACCGGCGGTGGGGTCTCCTTCATGAGCGCCGCCAGCGTCAGCAACACCGCCACCCCGGACGCCCCGTCGTTCGCACCCGGCACAGGCTCGGCACGCTTCGCCACATCGGGCTCGGCGTCCGATGTCGGGCGGGTATCCCAGCGAGCCAACAGCAGAATTCGGCGTTTCGCTTCTGGATTGAAGCGTGCGATGACGTTGGTGAGGGTCAGCGTATCGGCGGCCGAGGAAGTGACGTGCGTAAAGGTGTCGGCCTGAACGACCGGCGCGAGCGAGTCCAGCCGTGCCAGCATCCAGTCCAGCTGTGCCATATGGCCTTCCGTACCCGGCACTCGGGGGCCGAAGTCCACCTGTTTGTGCACGAGTTCCAGAGCGACGTTCCCGTCGAAGGAAGGGCGACCCGGAGTGGGGCCCGCCGGCGCAGGATCGCATCCAGCAAAGGCCCCGATAAGGAAGAACGAAAGCACGGTCAGCCCCCGTCCCACACGGCGGTCTGCGCGCGTCACCGTCACATCGATCCGCCGGATGAGTCCGGGCTCAGACTCATCCCCCACTCGACGAGTGCTTCTTCAGCCTGCCGTTGCAGCTTGTGATCGGTGGGGTGCACGGAAGGAAGGGCGAGCACTCTCCGGTACGCAGCGACAGCCTCCTCCCGCCTGCCCCGCTTCTTGTAGAGCTGCCCGACGTCGAAGTGGAACAGGACGAAGTCGGGCCACACCTCAGCAGCCTTCACGAGATGATACTCGGCCTGCTCCCAACTCGTATCGTCGAGGGACGGCTTGTCCATGAACGTGCGGGCCACGAGGCGCTTCACACGCGACATGCTCATCACCTCGTAGTTGAGCTTGCCGAGCATGTTATGCGCCCCTCCGTGCACAGAGTCCTGAGTGAGGATCGAGTGCGCGTCGTCGTACACTTGCTGGGCCAAATCCACCGCATAGCTCGGGCCGGCGTTCAGTGCGCGGCGTCCGGAGGATACGCCTCGCCAGTAGAGGCCATCGACCTCTCCCGGACGGACTGCCGCTGCCCGGGTCGCCCAGTTCAGGGCGGGGTCGAGCCACTGATTCTGCTCGCGATTGTCCTCCTCCTCGATACCGATCACCACGGCTGCCCTGGAGGCGCGCCAGAGAGCCCCGTAGTCGAGCGAGTCGGCCTCCAGTCGCTCCTGAAGTCGCTCGAGCGAGAGCCTCGTCTCACCGGCGAGGTAGAGCATGTCCGCTTCGCTGATGGCGTCGCCAAAGCCGAGGAACTGCTGCCCCCACACCGGAGCTGGTGCGGCGCCGAGTGCAACGAGTAGGACGAGGTGTCGTGTGGAGAGTCGCATCACCGGAAAGAAACGAGGGAGGGGCAGCTGCACGCCACCCCTCCCTCTTACACCGGACCGGGTCCGGTTTGTTCTCGTGGGCTCGATCCGATCAACCGCACTCGGAGTAGCCGCACACGTGGCACTTCTTGCAGCCCTCTTCGAATGCCAGGTGGCCGGTACCGCACTCCGGGCACGTCCCCATGTCGAAAATCATGTCGGAACCAGACGACGCCGCGGCCTGAGCCTGCGTAGCACCCTGGGTCGTCGACACGGTCAAGGGAAGCGCTTCCTGGACCCCTTCCTTCTCCTCGAGGTAGCGCTCGATCGCCTGCCCGACGGCGTCCGGTACCGACAGCACCTTGTTCGGACCGAGGCCAACCGCACGGTCGCACGAGATCCCTCGCAGCTGGTCTTTCACCTGCGAGATCGAGATGCCTGACCGAAGCGCCAGGGACATGAGTCGACCGATCGCCTCGGCATCCGCCATCGCCGGGCCACCGGCTTTGCCCAGCGTACAGAAGACTTCGAACGGCCGTCCGTTCACGTCCTCATTGATGGTGACGTACAGGTCACCGAGCGGAGACATCATCTTCATGGTGTAGCCACGTAGCGCGGCAGGCCGCTGCCTCTTGTGGCGCGAAGCCCTCGCGGTCTCATCATGATCCGACAGCGTGGACCGCAGCTGCTCCATCTCGATGCGCAGATTGTGCGCCTCTTCCCGGGCATCAGCCAGCTGGTGCTCCAGCTCGGCCACCTCGGTCGAAGCGGGCGCCCCTGCCTCGGACTTACCCGTGGCACCGGTCGAAAGCACCTGCCCATCACGCGAGCCGTCTCGGTACACGGTCACGCCCTTGCAGCCGAGGCTGAAGGCGAGTTCGTAGATCTGCCGTACGTCGTCCTCCGTTGCTTCCCTCGAGAAGTTCGTGGTCTTCGAGATGGCGGAGTCGGTGTGCTCCTGGAAGGCCGCCTGCATGCGCACATGCCACTCGGGCGAGATGTCGTGCGCCGTACGGAAGACCTTTTGAATCTCCAGCGGGACCTCGTCGAAGTGGATGTGGCCCTCCTGGGCGATCTGCTCCATGAGCTTCTCGGAATACCAGCCACCATCCTGGGCCATCCGCACGAAGTCCGGGTTCACGTCGGGCATCAACGACCCAGCCTGATTCCTCATGAATGCCACCGCAAAGAGCGGCTCGATTCCGCCGGAGCAGCCGGCGAAGATCGAGATGGTTCCGGTCGGAGCAACCGTGGTGAGGTTGCAGTTCCGGAGCTCACGTGTCGGCCGGATCCGCTCACCAGGCGCACGCACTGCGGCCGTCTCGTCGGGACCCCAGATCGACTCCGCCCATGCCGGGAACACGCCCCGGGTTTCGGCAAGCTTCTCCGAAGCGTTGCGAGACTCTTCGTTTACGAACTCCATGACGCGCCGTCCCAGCTCGACACCTTCGGTCGAATCGTATGGGACACCCAGACGCACCAGCATGTCCGCCCATCCCATCACACCGAGGCCGATGCGCCGGATTCCCTGCGCCAGGTCATGAATCTCCGGCAGCGGGTACACGTTGGCGTCGATCACATTGTCGAGGAAATGCGTCGCCAGGTGAATGACCCGACGCAGCGCATCCCAATCCATCGCCTGGTCCGGGTCTGAGCCCAGACCGGCGTCCTCCCGAACGAACTTGCCGAGGTTGATGCTACCGAGATTGCAGACGTCGTACGGAAGCAGTGGCTGCTCTCCGCAGGGGTTCGTCGCCTCGTAGCTCCCGAGCTTCGGTACCGGGTTGTACTCGTTGGCACGGTCGATGAAGAACGTGCCCGGCTCACCGGTGAGCCAGGCGCCGTGGATGATCATGTCGAAGATCTCGCGCGCGTCTTCCTGACCGACGACGTCGCCATTTCGCGGACTCTTGAGATCGTACTGCTCACCCTTGCTGACCGCGTCCATGAAGGCGTCGGTGATCGCGACGGAGATGTTGAAGTTGGTGATCTGCGTCGTGTCGTTCTTGCAAAGAATGAAGCTGCGGATGTCGGGGTGATCGACCCGCAGGATCCCCATGTTCGCGCCACGCCGGGTGCCACCCTGCTTCACGACGTCCGTGCTGGCGTCGTAGAGCTTCATGAAGGAAACCGGCCCGGAAGCGACTCCCATCGTAGAACGAACCGTCTCACCCTCGGAACGGAGGCGAGAGAACGAGAAGCCGGTGCCGCCGCCCGACTGGTGAACGAGCGCCATCGAACGGAGCGTGTCGTAGATGCCGTTCTGCCCATTCGAGATCGCGTCCTCGACCGGAAGGACGAAGCACGCGGAAAGCTGCCCCAACGGGCGACCCGCATTCATCAGCGTGGGCGAATTCGGTTCGAACTTCCCGTTGATCATCAGGTCGTAGAACTGTCGTGCGACCTCGTCCACGGCAGAATCTGAAACGCCGTAGTCCGAATCGACCCCCGCGATCGTGCGCGCGACGCGCCAGAACATCACTTCCGGCGCTTCGGTAGGCTCCCCCTGAGCGTCCTTCTTCAGGTAACGCTTGCCCAAAACGATGCGCGCGTTCTCCGTCAACTCCGGCCGCGGAAGATCATCGGGAAGTACGTCGTCGAAGATGACGGACTCTTTTCGGGGGCGGGGCTGGTGGACGAGGGTCATCGCGGCGGGACTCCGTGTGGAAAAGCTGTGGGAACTGGCGGCGCATACAGTTGAAAAACGGCGGGAAGCCGCCCCCGCCGTACATTTCTTATGTGGAAAACGCCCCGAGGCCTACGAGATATGGGGCGAAAGCATTCTATGAACCCAATATCTTGTGGTCAAGCCTGTGACATCCCGCGTCAGATGTTTGTCAGCAGAACGCTATGGATCGACCTGATATTCGGTTTATATTCGGGCGTGGTGCCGTCGCCGGCAAGGGGCGTGAGGGCGCCCCGGCGGGGGGCAGAACAGAGCTGACCCGCGGCGTGCTAGAACGGAAGCCCGACGCGTAGCCAGAAGCGCGGACCGTCTCCCTGGACCAGCGGAAAGCCTACCCCGCCCCGGAGGCGGAGGACGATGTCGTAGAGACCGAGAACCTCCGCGGTGGCCTCGGCTCCCACCGAGGCGAGCGCGAGCTGCAACGGGTTCTCAAAGCCTGTCGAACTGATGTCGGGTCCCCATGCGTTGCCGGCGTCGAAAAAGATCGACCCAATCGCCCGATCGAGGTGCACCGGCCACGCGCGGAAGCCACGATTCACCATGAGGAGCGGGAAGCGGTACTCCGCAGACGCACTCCACGCATACCGGCCGAAGCGGCTCGACGTTTCGTACCCCCGCACCGGAAAGAGGAGGAAGTTCCCGCCGAAGAGTTCGAGGCCGGTCAGTGACTCGAGCCGGCCCGAGGCTCCACCGACCCGATACTCCAGAGGGCCCGCCCCCGGGCCGCTCGCCATGCCCCCACTCGCCCGAATCGCGAGCACATGCTGCGCGAAGCCTCCCCCCCAGAGTGGGATCGCTCCCCGGATCTGCCCCGTCACCTCCGCAAGTGAGCGATCCAACCCTTCGACTCCGGACAGCGAGTCGGGAAGTGC
Organism: Gemmatimonadota bacterium; assembly: GCA_039585535.1. Classification (GTDB taxonomy): domain Bacteria; phylum Gemmatimonadota; class Gemmatimonadetes; order Longimicrobiales; family Gaopeijiaceae; genus UBA2589. Next base: position 9,606 of record JBDGVS010000027.1, read on the forward strand.
GAGCTCCTGCTCGATTCCCCCGCCCAGAAACACGGCGACGCCCCGAGTCGTCCCCATCTGGAAGGCGTGCGTACGGCTCGAGTTGTAATTGACCCCCGCCCGGTAGTTCGCGAAGCGGATCGTTTCTCTGTTGAGCGCGAAGTCCGAAGAAATATTCAGCGCGTCGTCCAGAAGCTGGCGTCTCTGCCAGGAGAGACCGCCGCCCAACGTCAGTGACAGGCTCCGCCGCCACTTCGGCGCCAGGAAGGTGACCGCGCCGTCTACGGACCGCTGTCGTTCAAGAATGAGCAGCGTGTCCAGATCCGGCTCGAGCACGAACTGCCCCCCGTCGTCGTACGACTGGCCCGCCGAGATCTGGAACAGGGGATTCCCGAGACCGAGGAACGCGTAGGAAGCCGAACCTTCGAACTTCCCACCCGTCGTGGTCACTCGTCCTACCGCCCCCCACGCATGGCGTCCTACGAGGTCGCGCCCCGATGTCTTGATTCCGAGACCGAAACCGAGGAGCTCGCGCCGCCGCAAAAAGGTGTCTCCCCGACTCACCGCCGGGGCTTCGACGGGATCGCTGTACGACACCTCCCAGTAGGACGGCCGCAGCGTGGGGAAGGGCGAGTACCCCTCTACCGGTCCCTCCACGAGACCTCGATCGGGCTGCGGAATGGTGGGATCGAAACGGGCGATCGCCGGGGCGGCCGCGACGCTCTCTGACGGTCGGAACGGGGTACGCTCAACCTCCCACCCATCCACATGATGGCCAGAGAAGTACAGCATGCCCCCAGCCGCGTCCACGGACGGGTACGCAGCCCCGGTGCGGACATTCGTCAGGAGCGCCGGCTCCCCCGCACTCCCCGATGCGGCATCAATCCGGGCACCCAGAATGTTGAACGTCCCGGTCCGGTCGGAGGCCCACACGAGCCACCTCCCATCGGGACTCCACGACGGCCCGAGGTCGAAGGCTCTGTCCTCAGTGACCTGCTCGACGACCCTGCCAGAGGTCGCGTCGAGGACCACGACGTCGTGGTAGGCCCCCGGGGTCCAGCGGGTAGCCGCAATCCAGCGCCCGTCCGGGGACCAGCGTGGGAACGCCCAGTGGACGTCAGGATCGGGATCGACAAAGGGCGTCACGTCACCGGAGCCCAGATCCACGAGGACGAGGGAGTTGGTCCCATTCCCCTGACGGACCGTGACGGCACGGGAGCCGTCGGGGTTCACGCTCGGCTGGCCAATGCGTGCCCCTTCGGTGAGTCGCTCCTGCCCCCCCTCGAGGTCGAAGAAGTACAGGTCGCCGTAGGAGCGATACGGATCCTCGAGTTCGAGCTGACTGACGAGAAGCCGTCCATCCGGCATCCAGGCAAAGGTTGAGAGGCCGTTGGTACGCCCCAGAGAGCGCACCTCATCCGTCGTGGCATCCCGCACCTGCAACTGGATGTCGGAGCGTCCGTCGGAGCGCGTGTGCGCGATCCAGCGCCCGTCTGGTGAGGACGTCGGGTGCAGCCCCCATCGAGCTCCATCCGTGAGGCGCTCCGGCTCCGTGATCGGTCCCGTTCGCATCAACCGTTCGTCGAGATCGGCATACTCGACTCGGAGCGACTCCTCCCATGACTCCCACTCGTCGCTCAGGGAGACTCCGAAGGCGTGTCGGCCAGCCGCGTCGATCCGATACGGCACCCATTGCCCACCGATCGCGTCGACGAAGTCGGCCATCTTCTCTTCGCCGTGTCGATCAAGCAGAAAGTCGAAGAAGAGGGAGCCGTAGGCATACGCGCGATTGCCACCAGGCCACAGCGGTGACCCACCCGAAGCCTGTCCGATGTTCTCGAATCGGTCTTCGAGAACGGCCGTCCGGATCTGCATCTCGAGGAAGGATCCGTGAATACGACCGGCGTCGGTGAGTCGGGTCTCATACCACGTCGCCAATCCCTCGATCAGCCATCGTGGCGTCCCGAGTTCAGGGAAGAAGGGCCAGTCCAGCGTCACACGGCCGAAGACAGCGCGCGCAGCGCGGCCGATCGGGTTGGTCACGTGGTCCAGGTGCACGATGTGGGCGAGCTCGTGGGTGATGACGAGCTCGAGCCATTCGTCGTTGTGCCCGATGGACAGCACATCGACGGGCGGTCGCGCGAAGATGGTGATCCGGTTTGACGGCGTGACCTGAGCGAAGCCGTTTGAAACGTCGGTGTGATCGGTGAGGAGCAGATCGATCATCCCGCCCGGCGGTTCGATGAAGTGCTCCTCGAGCTGGCTCCAGGCCCGTTCAGAGCGATCCGCCGCTTTCCGGCCCAGGATTTCCAGACTCTGGGGGAAGGTGACCCGGAAGTGCTCGGTCGTGATCGTGCGCCACGCCTCGTTCGGTGCCTGCGCGTCGGCCGTCGCCGGTATTCCGGACGAGAACAGGAGCCCACATCCCAGAGCGAGGCGACCCCAGAGAGGTCCTCGCTTGAAAAGGGGCGAACGGAACGCCAATCTTCTGCCCCCTCGTCCCGAACCTCCACGTCCATGGCCGGCAAGAACAGCATCTGGTACCACATCGGCCACGCCCTGGAGCGAGTCCGTCACACCGAACCGGCTCGGCGAGGAGTGCCCGGGCTCGCCGAGCGGAAGCGCACGCCGGATCGACTGGCCGAACGCCGCGACGAGGTTCCCGTGATCCCCGCGGCCGACGAACTCATGGCCGCCGGCGCCGCAGTCGTCGTCGACCGCGTCCTCGCAACGTGGTCGGGTCGAAAAGCGCCGGGACTCACCCGTCTGATCCGTGCGGGCGCGGCGGGCGCGGCCGCCGCACTCCTGGTCGACCTCGTTCGTCCCCTCGTGACGGGAGAGCGAGACCGTCCGCTTCTCGACGAGGGCACGACCGACCGAATGCTCGCCGGAGCCGGCCAGGGCCTCGTATACGGATCCATCGTCGAGCCCCGCCTGCCCGGCCACGCCGTGATGAAGGGGGCCGCCTACGGCTCTGCGGAGTACTGGGCCGACCCCGTCGGCGGACTCTCGGGCCTGCTCGGAGGTCACGCGCCACAGCGACATCTCCCCGTGCTCGGCGACATCATGGATTCGCTGGAAGATCACGAACGGGCCTATCTCGAGCATCTGGTCTTCGGCATCGCGCTCGCGCTTCTCTACGAATCGAGGTCTTCGAGCAGCGGGATCCTGCCCGACGAGGAATAGGTCTCCGGCTGATCGTCGGAGCGAGCGTAGTACCACTCGGGGCACCGCGCGATCCCAACCCCAGCCTCTGCGGATGCGCCGGCTCCTTCTCGCTGGCCTGGCGGCAGGATCCCGAGCAGCTGGGCACCACCCTGCGCCGGCTCGCCGAAGCCACCCATGTAACAGAAGGCGCTCGGGCGCTGCCGCACGGCCCCTCCCACATAACGACCAGCGAGACCATCCCAGCGATCGAGGAGCACATACCGGGCCCCGAGACGGTCCGCCAACTCGAGGTGGGCCTGCGGATCCTCCACGAAAGGGAACGCTCGACTGGGGTGACCACTCAGCGTGTAGAAGTGACGAGGCTTCCTCGTGAGGACAGCCGATCCCTCCGGAAGGCTCTGGGAAGCCCACGCCGCCGCCACCGCGAAGTTCTCGACACCCGCTCCGTAGCAGGCCCATGGTCCGCTGCTGCCCGCCAGTGCCGCACATGCCGACACATCTCGGCTCGTATCGAGCCAGTTCCCCATCGCGGGCAGAAGCAGGAGCAGGAGGGCGGCGCCGGCCATCGTGCTCGCCAGCACTTCCGGGAGACGCAGGCCAAGGGCCCGCAACGCCACGACACCATAGAGGAAGAGGAGCGGGTAGAGCGGTAGCGCAAACCGATCACCACCCCACACGGCGGGCCACACCAGGACCAGACCCGCGTAGAGCGGCAGGAAGAGCTCGGCGATCCCGATCTCCCGTCGGACGGAAACGACCCAACCCCCGGTCGCCGCTACCGTCAGTCCGACCCCGATGAAACCGAGGGCCGGCCCATCCGAGCCGATCACGCCGGCCGGGCCATGCTGAAAGACGTAGGCGCTCAGATTCTCCAGGACACGAGGAACGAGTCCGAAGAGCCCGATGGTCCCGGCTGCCGGCTGGTACGGGTCCACCATCCAGAATTCGGTGCCGTACTGCGCAACACCGTCTCCCCGCCCCCGTAGCGTCCACGCCACCATCGGAAGTCCGAGCGCCACAGCGGCGATCCCGAGGCGCCCCCATCGTTGCTTGAGCGCAAGTGTCGCGAGCAGGGCGACGACCAACGGGAGTCCGGCCGATCTGGTGAAGTAGGCCAGACCCGCCAGGCCCAACCCCAACGCAAACCAGCCGATGTCCCGGCGATCGGCCGTGCCACTGGTCGCCGACGACGCAGCTGCTTCACCGGTCGGTTCCGCGCCCCGCAGATCCACGCTCTCAGGCCCTGAATCGGCTCGCTCGAGGGCCCATAAGGCACCAAGGGTGAGGGCCAGAAAAAGTGGGTCCGACAGAATCCACTGGCTGTAATAGACGACACCCG
>JBDGVS010000028.1:0-13609 GCA_039585535.1 Gemmatimonadota bacterium
CATCTGCACCGTGCACCCCTCGCGCCGGTAGAGCTCCAGGAAGTCGTACGACTGCAGCAGCGCGTACGAGAACTCCGTGTAGGACAGGCCGCTGTCTTCGTCCTGGAGCCGGCGTTTCACCGACTCCTTGGCCATGAGTTGATTGACCGAGAAGTGCTTCCCGATGTCGCGGAGAAAATCGACCAGCGCGAGACCACCCAACCAGTCGTGGTTGTTGCACATCCGGGCCGGGTTGGATTTCGCGTCGAAGTCGAGAAAGTGCTCGAGCTGGGCTCGGATTCCCTCCGCGTTCTCTGTGGCCTTCTCCTTCGTTAGAAGCTGCCGCTCTGCCGTCTTCCCCGAGGGGTCCCCGATCAGGCCGGTACCTCCGCCCACCAGCGCGATGGGCGTGTGGCCGGCCCGCTGCGCGTGCACCAGCCCCATGATCGGCACGAGGCTCCCCAAGTGCAGGCTCGCAGCCGTCGGATCGAAGCCGATGTAGATCGTTCGCGGCGCCTCTCCGAGATGATCGGCCACCCCTTCGGTGGCGTCCTGAAGGAGATCCCGCGCGCGAAATTCGTCGAGTAATGGTGTCATGGCCCGAAGGCTACTGCCCCGCCGCGCCGACTACCAGCCCATTCGGCCACGAAGCGTCGTGATGTGCCCTTCGTGATGGGGGCAGTGCCACCCGTACAACTCAAGCAGCGCATCGACCGTCATGTCACCGAACTCCGGATGGTCCACAGTTCGGCCGAACGCCGCAGCCGGAAGCGCCTTCAAAAACGCGACCCAACGCGGATGGATCGCGTCGAGAATCAGAAGTGAGGTCTCGATCGGCGCGGTCTTTCCGTCCGGGAGATCGGCCCACGCAGTCTGATCGTACGTCGTGATCCGCGGTTGATCCTCGGTGACCGCGAGCTTGAACCGGATGTAGGAATTCACATGCGAGTCGACCACGTGATGCACCACCTGCCGGACGGTCCATCCGCCGTCCCGGTAGGGCGTGTCGAGCTGGGCGTCGTCCAGACCGGTGGTCGCCGAGCGCATGTTCGCAGGGTGGGCCTCGATCCGGTCGATCAGCGCGGAACGCTCGTGGTCCGTCAGCGTTCGCCCCACGCTCGTGAACGGCCCGTGCGGATATCTGTGGTCTGCAGTCATGCGTTTTCTCCTCCGGTCTTCGGCACCATGCCAAATGTGAGTTGCCCGACGCACGTCGACGCGCGAGGATGGCCGGCGTGAGCAGTCATGAACGATTCTACGAAGTGGTTCGCCGCGTACCCAAGGGGCACGTCACCACGTATGGGGCGGTCGCGCGCCTCGCGGGGCTTCCCGGCCGCGCGCGCCAGGCAGGGTATGCGATGGCTGCCGTCTCGGACGAGCACGACGTTCCCTGGCACCGAGTCATCAACGCGCGGGGCGAAGTGAGCCCGCGTGCCGGGGGCCGCAGCTTCGAGACGATCCAACGCGTCCTCCTCGAGAACGAGGGCGTCGTCTTCGACGACCGTGGTCGAGTCGATCTGCAACAATACGGCTGGCCCTGACGGATTCCGAGGGCGCGCGGCGGGATCGATTCATGAGTCGCATCATGCCATTCCCAGCGCCCCCTGTCATCCCGAAGTACACCAACCCGCATAATTTACTTTTATCTGGTTACTTATCAGCGTAACCGGTATCATGTGATTATGAGAACATCCGGTATGCCGGGATCGCCCTCAAACCGGCTCCGCGCGGCCTCGACCAGGACCGACCAGTCGATGGGAGCGCTCGCGCTGGCTCTGGCGAACACCCGGGCCACGAACCGGGCTCCGGACCGCCTTTCCAGTCCAGCGGCAGCTGTCGAGTGGCTGATCAGCGCGGGGATCCTTTCCGACGACGGGCCACCCGACCCCGCGCTCTCGGACGCTCGTCGGCTGATGGACGAGTGCCGAAGACTCCGCTGCGCCATTCTTCAACTATTGAGTTCACTGGCCGGAGAGCAGGGGCCCATTCCGACAGAAGCGTGCACGACCATCGAGCGCACCGTGACTGCGGGCGTATGGGTCAGAAGTGTGCAGCAGTCCCCAGACGGCCTGCGTATCGCCGAGTCGCCCGTAGGCACGAGCGATCCCCGCTCCGTGCTGGCGGGTGTGGCCGTCGATGCCGTCTCGCTCGGGGCGAACGCAGACCCGCGGCGACTCCGACGTTGCGCGGCCGAAGACTGTGGTCGCTGGTTCCTCGACACGAGCCGGGGCGGCCAGCGACGCTGGTGCTCGATGGCTACGTGTGGGAATCGCAGCAAGGCGACCCGTCATCGGGAGCGACAGCCGGAAGCGCCCTTCGGGGCGTAGCCCGAACGGGAGGCCCGGATATCTTCCAAGCTTCCCATCGCTTCCCCCGCACCGTTTGTCTAACCATGCGCCGAACGACCCACCTTCGCCTGGCCCTCTTCGCTCTCGTCTCCGGATTCGTTGCGCCCGGCAGCACCGGGGCACAGGTCGTTGACTCACGAATCGAAGCGATCCTGGACGACGTCTCCGCCGAGCGTCTTCACGAATACCTGCAGGCGCTCACCGACTTCCAGACGCGACACTCTCTGTCGTTCTCGGATCGCACCGACTTCGGCGTCGTGCCGGCCCGCACCTACATCCTGGAGACGATGCGCAGCTTCAGCGATCGTCTCCAGGTCGACTACGACTGCTACACCGTCGAAGCGCAGGGTCGAATCCCGGTCGAGGCAGAGCTATGCAACGTGATGGCGGTCCTGCCGGGCAGGACGGAGCGACGCGTCTACGTAAGCGGCCACTACGATACCGTCGCGCGCCTGCGAGCGGACCCGTCCAGCGGCGGCGGCGGCGGTGGCTTCGACTGGAATCGCTTCGACAACCCCGCCCCGGGCGCGAACGACGATGGCTCCGGAACGGTCCTGACCATGGAGGTGGCACGCGTCCTCGCGCAGAGCGGTCTGAACTTCGACGCGACGCTCGTCTTCGTGGCCTTCGTCGCGGAGGAGGAAGGACTCGTCGGCGCCAGCCTGCACGCCGCCCGAGCCGAGCGTGAAGGATGGCGCATCGATGCGGTGTTCAATAACGACATCATCGGGAACTCGCTCGGCGGAAATGGGATTCTCGACAGCCGAACGGTCCGGGTCTTCTCCGAGGATCCGATGGACTCTCCTTCGCGACAGCTCGCCCGCTTCATTCGTCGGCACGCCGGCGCCTACATGCCGGGGCACGAGGTTCGCCTCATCGCTCGCGAGGACCGCTTCGGGCGAGGCGGAGACCACACCGCCTTCAATCGCCGCGGCTTCGCCGGCGTGCGTTTCAGTGAGTCACGCGAGAACTACTCCCGCCAGCACACGGCGGCCGACACCCTGGGTGGGGTCGACTTCGACTACCTGGCGAGGAACGCCCGCGTGAATGCTGCGGGTGTCGCCACCGTGGCGTTGGCTCCGGCAGCACCGGAGGTCGACCTGGGACGAGGACCCGCACTCGGCCGAGGCGAATCCGGCTATCACGCCGCCATGAGCTGGGAACGCTCTGTCGGCGCGACAGGCTACCGGGTCGTCTGGCGGGAAGCGTGGACCCCGGACTGGCAGTATGAGGTCACCGTCGGTGACGTCGCCGCGTACGTGCTCGAGAATATCTCCATCGACGACTTCGTATTCGGTGTGGCAGCGATCGGACCCGATGGACATGAGAGTCTGATCTCTCCCTACGTGCGCGCGCCCCGAGCTCGAAGCGACATCCGCGAAGTGGGGCGCTAGGCCCGAACGGATGTCACGACGGGAGGAACCCGGAGCCCCGCCCGAGGCTTCGGTGGGAAAGCACTATCCGGCCCGGGGAGGCATGAGTGAATAGACGTCGAACGCGAAGCGCCGCAGCGCTGTGTGCAGGCATCATGGTGGCGGCATGCGGGGAATCGTCCGACTACCTGGGCCCCCGTGCGCTGCCTGCCTGCGACCTGGAGACGAGCTTGCTCGCGACCAGCGTGCCCGCGGATGCGATTCCGTCGCTTCTTCAGCCGGTCATGGCGACGATCGGCAATCCGGGCGCGGACTATCTGGACGACGACCGCGTCCTGGGTGTGGTGATCGACGGACAGCCCCGCGCATATCCGCACAACATCCTCTGGCACCATGAAATCGTGAGTGACCGGATCGACGGTCGCGACATCGCTGCGACCTTCTGTCCTTTGACCGGATCCGGGCTCGTGTTCGATCCGCGAATCGGGGACGAGACACTGGATGTCGGAGTGTCGGGCCTGCTTTTCGCAAACAACCTCGTGCTTTACGATCGTACGAGCGGCGACGTGTACGGACCTCAGCTGACCATCGGCGGCCGCTGCTCGCGCTTCCGTGGAGTTGAGCTGAAACGCCTCCCGGTCATGGAGACGAGCTGGGGTCGCTGGCGTCAGCTCTTCCCCAACACGACGGTCGTCTCGAGCGAGACCGGCTTCGACCGGAACTATCGAGCGTCCCCCTACCGCGGGTACGACGAGCCGGACAACGACGACCTGCTCTTCCCCATGCCCGTGGACGACAGCCGCCCGCTCAAGGAGCGTGTGCTGGTCGTGGGAGATGGCGCGAGCGCGGTGGGGTATCCGTTCGGCCTCCTGCAAAGCTCTCTTGGAGAGCGAGGAACGCTGCAAATGCTGGTCGCAGGAGAGCCTACCGTGGTGTTCTGGGAGGCGGATCAAGGCGCGACGGCCGTGGCCTTTCGGGCGACCGTCGACGGTCAGCCGCTGACTTTCTCGGCCGACGCCGACGGCACGTGGACGGACACCGAAACGGGGTCTCGGTGGACTCTCGATGGACGCGCGATATCCGGCCCGCTGACCCGTTCGAGTCTCGAGATTCGGGAGGATGCGTTCGTTGCCTTCTGGTTCGCCTTCCGCCATTTCCGACCGGACGCCTCCGTCTGGGGCGGCTGACTAGCCGAAAGTCCCTATAGGGCCGTTGCTTTCGGCGCTTTTCACGCGTAATCTCCCTTGGATCCATATCGTACGGATTCACGCTAAGACTCCATCCTGATACGGGAGAGATTGATGCGAACGAGCCTTGTTCAAATCAGGTCCGCCTTGCGGACTTGCGTGGTAGCCTCGGGAGCCGTTGCGCTTCTAGGGTTTGCCGCGCCAACAGTAGTGGAGGGTCAGACCGGTACCATCGTCGGTACTGTGACGAACGCAGCGACTTCTGGCCCCATCGGCGAAGTCCAGGTCTTCATCGCGGGGCAGAACCTCGGTGGCCTGAGCCGCGCGGACGGTCGCTTCTTGATCCTCAACGTGCCCGCGGGCACGTACGACATCACGGCCCAGCGGATCGGCTTCGGTTCGATCACCTCGTCGGTCACCGTCACGAACGGTGGAACTGCGACGGTCGACTTCGCTCTCGAGACGCAGGCACTCGGACTCGACGAGATCGTCGTGACCGGGACGGCCGGTGCGGCGAGCAAGCGATCGATGGGTAGCACGATCGCCCAGATCAACGTGGCCGAGGTTCCGGACGAGCCGGCCCTCGTGTCCGACATGCTTCAGGCATCGGCTCCGGGACTGGACGTCTACGGTGGTGGTGCGATCGGTCAGTCGAAGATCATTCGACTGCGTGGCGCGAACTCCGCGCTCCTGACCAGCCAGCCGCTGATCTACATCGACGGTGTGCGTGTGCGTTCGAACGCGCTCCCCGACGCGAATCCGCCGGATCGTCGCGGTGGCCGTAGTGGTAACGTCGCGGTCAGCCCGCTCGATATGATCAACCCGAACGACATCGATCGCATCGAGGTCATCAAGGGTGCCGCAGCCACGACGCTGTACGGCACCGAGGCCGCGGGTGGTGTGATCCAGGTCTTCACGAAGCGCGGCCGTGGTGGCGCAGCTCAGTGGACGGCCGAGCTTGGAACCGGTACGGAGTGGAGCCGCCGCTTCGGTGGCCAGACCGAGACGGGTGAGTACCCGTTTGCGTACGCGGGCATGGCGGAGCACCTGTGCACCGGCGCGCTGCAGTGCGGACGCCTCGCGAACACGCCGTACACGCAGAACTACGCGCTGTCCGTGCGCGGTGGTGAGGGAGATGTCGACTACTTCCTCTCCGGAGGCTTCTCGGACCAGCAGGGCCTCCTGCCGAACGACCACGGGACGACCTACTCGCTCCGTGGGAACATTGGCTTCCAGCCGACCGAGGACCTCTCGATCCAGTGGAACACTGGGTGGAACCTCCTCGAGCTGACCTCGACGGCACAGCAGAACAACGCACAGGCGCTTCCGCTGAATGCGTTCCGCCAGGAGCGGAACTACTTCGCGACGGGTGACGCCGATACGCTCAACGTGCTGCTCGACCAGGACATCAACGAGGGCGTCGAGCGCTTCACGACGGGCTTGACGATGACGTACACGCCCATCGACCGGATGACGAACCGATTCATCCTCGGTTATGACTGGACGCAGCGTGAGCACCGCAACCTCCGCCCCTTCGGCTGGCCGCAGACGCCGGACGGCAGGCTGCTGAACAACACCTACCAGAACCGAGTGCTCTCACTCGACTACGTGGGTTCGTACGAGTTCGACTTCACCCAGACCCTCGCGAGTACCTTCTCTTGGGGTGGTCAGGCGATCGGCGATGATGTGCGCCAGATCGAGGGTTACGGTGAGAACTTCCCCGGCGCGGCTGACCCGACGGTCAGCTCGGCGGCAACACGTCAGGCATTCGAGGACCGGCAGAAGATCTGGAACGCCGGCTTCTTCCTGCAGAACGTGCTGGACCTAGACCGGAAGTACTTCCTTACGCTCGGCGTGCGTGTCGACGGAAACAGTGCGTTCGGTTCGGGCTTCGGCCTGCAGGCGTACCCGAAGGCAAGTGCTTCCTGGGTTGTGTCCGACGAGGGCTTCTACCCCGGTTGGGGTGAGTTGAAGTTCCGTGGTGCGTATGGCCAGTCCGGCCGTGCACCGGGTGCGTTCGACGCCGTGCGGACGTGGTCACCCGAGGGCCTCGGAGGCGTTCCGGCGTTCGTTCCCGAGAACGTGGGTAACGACCAGATCGGTCCTGAGGTTACGACCGAGTTCGAGACCGGCTTTGACGCCACCTGGTTGAACAACCGTCTCTCGACGGCGTTCACGTACTACAACCAGGTCACGAGCGACGCACTCTTCAATGTGCCGCAGCTTCCGTCGAACGGCTTCTCCAACAGCCAGCTGACGAACATCGGTGAGATCAAGAACACCGGTATCGAGATTCAGGTCGACGGTACGGTGTTCGAATCATCCACCTGGGGCCTCAACCTCGGCGTGAACGTTTCGACGAATAAGTCCGAGATCATGAGCCTCGATGATCCGAACCTCGAGACAGCTTGTTTCAAGGTGGGCTACCCGCTCTTCGCACGCTGCAACGCGAAGATCTCCAACCCCGACCAGATCGTGAACGACTTCGACGAAGTCGAGTACGTCCAGCCGGGTGATCCAGATTGGAAGGGCGACGGCGAGAGCAACGAGAACGACTATCTCTACGGCCCGAACCTCCCGACGACGTTCATCAGCCCCTCCTTGACCGTCTCGATGCCGTACGGCATCTCGGTCTCCGCCCGCGGAGACTACAAGGGTGGCTTCTACATGAACGAACAGATGTACCCGATCGGTCGTTCCGTCCGTTCGCCGATCTGCTTCCCGTATTACGAGAACCCGCAGACGTCGAACGCCGTGAAGGCAGACATCCCGGCAGAGTGGATGGCCCGATGCGGTAACACCGCGCGGCAGGAGGGCTACATGTGGGACGCCAGCTTCTTCAAGCTGCGTAGCGTCTCCGCGACCATCCCGGTCGACTTCATCATGCCCGAGGGCTTCAACAACTCCGTCCTCACGCTGGCCATCAACAACTCCTTCCTCTGGATGAAGGAGATGCCGTTCATGGATCCGGAGACGAGTGCCGATCCTGGCGATGCCAACGGACCTCAGCAGGGCTACAACTTCGAGGAGACGATTCCGCCGGGCGTGCAGTTCCGGGCGGCTCTCCGCATCTCCTTCTGATGGGAACACTACCAATGACAAAGAGCGGTTTTGTAACCGGAGCGCTCGCCCTCGCCGTGGCTGTGACCACTGGCTGTGAGGTGGTCAATCCCGGTCCAATTCAGGACGAATTCCTCGTGGAGCCCGAATCCCGCGTGGGACTCGTACAGGGTGCGCAGCGGCAGCTCGTGGTCGGCTTGGTCGGTCAGTCCGGCATCGCCCGTGAAGGGCTGTTGATGGCGAGGGAGATGATCCCCGCCGGACAGATCGGCGCGCACGGCCACGATCCGGATAACCAGGCAGGCACGGTGAATCCGGGTCAAGGAGCGACCTTCGACGAGCTGCAGCAGGCGCGCTGGATTGCCGAAGCAGCCGTCGAGCTGTTCGTGGAGGCCGGTGATGCTGATCCGGATCTCCTGGCGGAGGCCTACATCTGGGCCGGCTACTCGAGCCGAGTCATGGCCGAGAATTACTGCCAGGGCGTGATCGACGGAGGTGCGCCGTTCACGGTGCCTTCGGCCGATGCGGACAACTCCTATCTGAGACGGGCCGAAAGCCACTTCACGGCGGCGATCGGACTTGCGACAGATTCGGATCTCCGGATGGCGGCGTATGCCGGGCGCGCTCAGGTGCGAGCCATCCTCGCGACATACGGTCAGGCGAGCTGGGGCGACGTCACATCTGACGCCGGTCAGATTTCCGACAACGACTGGAGCTTCAGTCTTGTCACTGACAACAACAACGCCAACACGCGCAACTCGCTCTTCTGGGCGATTGCCGGTCAGCCGTATGGCTCCTACTCGATGTGGGGTTCGTACTACGGGAACGCCCCCGACCTGACCCAGACCGGCCCACCGGCCGAGGACGGGACCGGGTTCGGAGCACCCATTCCGGGAACCGGGTACTTCGAGGAGACGGGTGACCCACGCGTAGCCTGGGAGCAGGGGCCGACGACCTTCGCGGTCGGAGCGCTCGACGGTTACGGTCAGGTGTGGTTCCACCGGCCGACGAAGTACACGGGTGCGAGCGATCCGGTGAATCTGGCGAGCGGGCGTGAAATGCGCCTTCTCGAGATCGAGGCCGGTCTCGCGGGTGGCGGTAGCCCTGCGGCGGCGGTCACCGCGATCAACGCGCTTCGTGCGGAACTCACGACTGTGGACACACCGGACGGTACAACGACCGGTGGATCTACGTTGCAGCCGTGGGGCGCGCCGGCGGACGCCGCCGATGCATGGCGTATCCTGAAGCGTGAGCGTGCGATCGAGCTGTTCTACGAAGGACGTACGCTCGGCGATCACAAGCGCTGGGCTCAGAACAGCGTTCCAGGCGATCTCGAACTGCCTGATTTCGAGTCGATCTCACCGCTCTTCTCGCAGTATGAAGTCGGTCTCGATGCAGCGGAGTCTTTCATTCCCGGCCTCACAGGCCGTCAGCTCTGCTTCGATATTCCGAACGGAGAGCGGAACCTGAACGAGTTCCTGGAGCCGGTCGGCTGATCGGTCTCTGAAAACCGGCGGAGTTCTCGCCGGTGCAGTATCGGGCCGTCCCCTGCTTCGGCGGGGGGCGGCCCTTCTCGTTGGGGCGTTCTCCCGATGCCAGATGGAAACCCCCGGCGAGCACGCGCGGTATATTGGATAGCCGTCCCCACACTCTCCTCCTCCGCCCCGCGTCACTTCGTGCCACTCGTCGTATCCCTCCTCGTGTTCGTGACCGCCGCCCTGACACTGTCGCCCGCCTCCGCGGTCGCGCAGGACACGGGAACCATTGGCGGACGGATCTTCGACCGATCCTCCAGTGCACCGGTGTCCGGCGCCCTGATTCGCGTCCCGGGACTCACCGTCGTGCTGTCCGACGAAGAAGGGCGCTTCGTTGTCGAAAACGTCCCCCCGGGCGAGGTCCAGGTGACCTTCGAGCACCTGGCATACGGAGTACATGTGCGGCCGGTCACAGTCGCCGCCGATCGGGCGTCCGTCCTGACGGTGGCAATCGATCCACAGGCGCTCGAGCTCGACGCGATCATCGTCGAGACGCTCTCCGAGCTGGAAGAGCGACGCATCACTACCGGCTTCTCGATCAACGAGATCGGACCCGAACGAATCGATCAAGCCGCACGTGCCGGCCAGGATCTCGCCGAGTTACTGGAAACGGCGCTCCCCGGTGTGGACACCCGCTCGGGTATGGGCAACGGCGTGTGTGTCACCTACCGGGCGATTCGCTCGGGTAACACCAGCGGCGGCGACTGCGACGGGGTGGAAGTACGCCTGGACGGGGTTCCGATCGCAGACCCGGCCTACATCTACCGCTCGATGCCACTTCGAGACATCCGACGGGTCGAGATCCTCTCCCCGGCTCAAGCTGGTGCCCGCTACGGTATGCGCTCGGGTCAGGGCGTGCTGCTCCTCGAGACCAAGACCGGACAGGATCGGTATCGCTCCGACCTGAGCCGCTACGTGACCGGTTGGCAGTGGGAGTCCGAAGAGGAGCCGTACCCATGGCTCCGTGTGCTTGGTACCAGCCTGCTCACCACCGCAGCGACCGTGACCCTATCACTCTCGATAGCCGACGACTGTTTCGAAACGCCCGAAGACAAACCGCTGGCGCTCCGAACCGCGTGCGGACCTCTGGGAAGTGCCGGGGCGAGCATCGGGAGTATCCTCCTGCCATCGGTCAGCGGGGGACTTGCCGTTCGCTGGGCGGGGGCGACAAACCAAAGTCGAGGGCGATTCGTTCCCTCGATGGTCATCACTTCGCTCACACTGGCCGGTGGCTACCTGCTGATGCTGCGCGGCGAAGGAGCGACTCAGACCGCCGGCGCCGTGGTTCTCTACGTGGGCGTACCGCTCACACAGACGTTCGCGGATCGGGTATTCCGTATCCTCCGATAACGTACGCACCCTCCCGCGAGCACACTCATTTCGTCACATTCTGACCATGATGAATATCTTGAACATTCGACCAACACCCCGAGCCACTGCCTTACGATTCGGACTCCTCGGGGCTCTGGTTCTCACCCTGCCCGGGTGCTTTCGGTACGTCCCCACCCAACTGGAGACGACACCTCCGGGCACCGGTGCACGAGTCGTCGTCACACGAGCCGGAAGTGAAGAGCTTCGGGACGTGCTCCCAGGTAGAACGGATGGGGAGCCCGTCCGCGGAACGTTCGTCGAGATCGACGGAAACAACGCGGTGCTCAGCGTCCCGATCTCTAGCCGACAGGAGGGAATGGCGCAGCGCTCCATCCAGCAGCGGGTACTGATCCCGGTCGGCGAGATCGTCTCCTTCGAGCGACGGGAGGTCAATCCAACCACCACGGCCGTTCTGGTCGCGGGGATGGCCGGCTTCGCCACAGCGATCGTCCTGGCCATCACGGAAGCGCGCAAAGGGGAGAATCCAGATGATCCCACGCCTCCGGACGAATCCGTAATCGACATTCCGATCTTTTCCATACTGTGGGGCCGATGATGCGTGTGAACACTATCCGCGAGCTTGGCTCGCGTCGGCTGGTGCGGACTGTTGCCCTTGTGGCCCTGGTTGCCTCAGCAGCCTGCCTCAACAATGACGTCACAGGTACCCGCCCACTCACGACGACCATTACGTCCAGCTCCCCGACGGTCACACTCGGTGACAGCATCGGGTTCGAGTTCGGAGCAACGGGGACTGGCATCGTCCTCTTTGTCCTGGACTACGGGGACGCGAGCGCGGACACCATCACCTTCTCGGGGCCCATCGAGATCGGCGGGCTGCTCTGGCACACGTACCTTGCCGCGGGGGCTTACACCGTTGTCGGTCGTACCACGAGCGTGAGCGGGAGCGTGAGCGACAGTGTGGCCGTAACCGTCAATTGAGCCTCGCAAGGAGGATCACCGCCATGAGTCCAGCGACCTCAGCCGCCGCCATGACTGCGCTGGTCGGGGCACTCACCGCTCTCGGTTCGATACCCGTTCATGCTCAGGAAGTGGCGACCCAGGATGTCGTGCCCGCCCATGTGCACATCCGCCACGTCGCCAACAGCTTTCGCGGGACCCCGGACGGGCAAGGCCTTCTGGCTACGGCCACAGCCGAGGCCGAGATCGCGCTGCAGCACGCGACCCTGGCGGCCCGTGACCTCGCAGATCTAGAAGCGATGCAACGGCACGCCGGGCACGTGGCGCACGCACTGGATCCGGACGGGGTCGAAGAGGGTCCGGGACTCGGATATGGAATGCTCACAGCCGCTCGCCGGGCTGCCCATTATACGGAATTGTCGTGGGCTTCGTCTGGCGCCGGTGACGCGATCCAGACACACGGGCCTCACGTCGCCACGGCAGCCCGGAGTGCGGTAGCCATGGCGGAGGAAGCGCTCGAGGTGGCCGAGTCCGTCATGGATGCAGAGGCCGCCGAAGAGGCGGCTCAGCTGATCGAGCGCCTTCTGCCGCTCACCGAAGGGTTGGTGAACGGCGTCGACACCGATGGCGACGGACGCATCGGGTGGCAGGAGGGTGAGGGCGGCCTCGCACAGGCCAGCCAACACCTCGGACTCCTCATGCGCGGTGAAGGACTCGCGAGCGGATCTCCGTGAAGACACGACTCGTCTTATCGCTAGTCGTCGGGAGTACCGCCGTCAGCGCGCCGGTCCGTGTCGGAGCGCAGATTGTCGACTCCATTCCGGTACAGGACTCGACCGCGGTGGTACCTCTGGGCGTCTGGCTTCCGACCGAGGGCTCACTTCCGGCGCAGGTGGTCCAGTACCTCGCGGCGGTAACCGATTCGTTCCCGGACACGCCGTCTGGAATGGGTCTACTGCCGACCGGCATGGTGGAAGCCGAGATCGCGTCCGTGTACGTGCGTATCGCGGGCCAGGATTCTGCCGATGTCCGGAACATGACCAGCAACATGCGTCATGTGATCCACGCAATCGATCCTGATCTGGTCGACGGAGGTCTCGGCCTCGGATATGGCTTCAAGCGGGCTGTCGAGGGCGTCCGGACGTACACCCAACTCGCGGCCAGCACGCCCGGAGCATCCGAGGCCCTGCTGTTTCACGCCCCGTACATCGATGGCGCAACGACAGCCGCCCTCTCCAGAGCTGACGATGCCCTCGCGCTGGCCCGCCAGATCGAGACCTCCCAGGAGGAGCCGCAGGAGATTCTCGAACGCCTTGAAGACCTTGGCGAGATGATCCGCGGTATGGCATACGGCTCAGACCGAGATCGTGACGGACGCATCGGCAATGATGCGACCGAATCAGGTCTCGCCCAGGCGCAGTACCACGTGGCGCTCATCCGCAGCGTCGCCGGACTCCCGCCAGCGCCCCCACGCCCCAGCTCCCTGCCGATCCCGATATTCGTGCGGGACTCGACGGGCATAGATCGCTAGGCGGACGCTACTCGCAGGACACGCAGTTGTTGTTGTTCACCGACCCGAGGCTCTCGAGCAGTTCGATCGTCTCCGGGAAGGGCGAGATCCGCTGGACCGGGCCATTGGCCATGTCTGCGGTGGTCTGCCCACTGCGGGACACGACAGTAGCATCCGCACCCTTCGACACCAGGTAGTGAATCACCTCGTTGTCACCCCTCGAGGCAGCCCAATGCAGAGGCGAGAAGCCGTTCGCGTCACGGGCGTTCACGTCCGCACCGAGCTCCTCCACCAGGTACTGCACCGCGGGTAGCCACGCCCCGGGGGC
>JBDGVS010000029.1:0-13593 GCA_039585535.1 Gemmatimonadota bacterium
AGAAGACTACGGTCATGAGGCCCAGTAGCCACCCCATGTGGATGGAGGCAGCGGCCTCTCGGGTCAGCGTGTTCACTGTTGTCCTCCCTGGCTCTCGAGGTAGGCCCTGCCCTCGACACCGAGTCGCTGGAGATATGCGATGAGCGCGATGATCTCGTCATCCCACTCGGCCGTGATACCACTCGCCGCAAGCGACTGAACGATCGTGTTGCCCTGCGCCTGGAGGCTCGAGGCGACCGAAGCGTCATCCGTGCCTACGTAGGGTGTGCCGACCTTGGCGAGTGCCCGGATCGAAGCGCCCACATCCGAGGGATCGATCTTGTCCTCGTGCATCCACGAATACGGGGGCATCACTGAACCCGGCGAGGTCGATCGAGGATCCCTCATGTGCTCGTAGTGCCACGCATCCGGGTACTTTCCACCCTCGCGCTGCAGGTCCGGCCCGAGACGCCGTGACCCCAGCAGGAACGGGCGGTCGTACTGGTATTCGGCCGCGCGCGTCCACTCACCGTAGCGAAGGATCTCGGCTCGCATCGGGCGCACCATCTGGGAGTGGCAGAGGTAGCACCCCTCCCGCATGTAGATGTCGCGTCCCGCGACCTCAAGCGGCGAGTAGGGCGTGATATGGTCCGCACGCTCCCATGACAGCGAATTGGCCGTGAACATCGGCACGATCTCGACGATGCCTCCGATACTGATCGCAATCGTCATGGCGATGGCGAAGACGGTCGCCCGCCCCTCGAACATCCGACGGTGCCAGTGGACCTTGGTCTGTTCGGACGGGTCCTGGTTCTCGTTGGTCATTTGGATGGTCTCCTCAGTCCGCGCCGACGGCGACGGCGTCCGTAGCGGTCGGCTCACCCGATCCACGAATCGTCACCCAGAAGTTGATCGCCATCATGATCGCTCCGACCAGATACATCGTGCCGCCGATTAGGCGCAGCCACAGGAAGGGGTCGAGGCGATTCGTGATGTCGAGGAAGATGGGGCTCGCGAGTTGGCCAGCGTCGTTGAGCGCACGCCACTGCAGGCCCTCCATGAGTCCGGCGGCCCACATCGACACGGTGTAGATCACAATGCCGATCGTGGCGAGCCAGAAGTGGTGCGACGCCCACGCCGGGTATTTCAGCTGGCGGCCCCAGATCTGGGGGACCATCCAGTACATCATGCCGAAGGACATCATTCCGACCCATCCCAGCGCACCGGAATGGACGTGGCCGATGACCCAGTTCGTGTAGTGGGCCAATGCGTTCACCGCCCGGATGGACATCATCGGTCCCTCGAACGTGCTCATGCCGTAGAAGCTCACGGCCACGACCATGAACTTCAGGATCGGATCCGTTCGAACTCGATCCCACGAACCTTTCAGGGTGAGCAACCCGTTGAGCATGCCACCCCAGGAAGGCGCCAGAAGCACGATCGAGAAGACCATGCCGACTGTCTGGGCCCAATCGGGCAGGGCCGAGTAGAGCAGGTGATGCGGTCCCGCCCAGATGTAGAGGAAGACCAGCGCCCAGAAGTGGATGATCGAGAGGCGGTAGCTGTACACCGGCCGTTCCGCAGCCTTGGGCAAGTAGTAGTACATCAGCCCCAGGAACGGCGTGGTCAGGAAGAAGCCCACCGCGTTGTGGCCGTACCACCACTGCACGAGTGCATCGGTCAGCCCGGAGTAGATCGGGTACGACCTCAGCATTGTCGCCGGGATCGCGAGGCTGTTCACGATATGCAGCACGGCAATCGTCAGCACGAACGACATGTAGAACCAGATCGACACATACAGGTGCTCGACATTTCGTCGAGCGATCGTGCCGAAGAAGTTGATCGCGAAGACGACCCATATGAGCGTGATCGCCACGTCGATGGGCCAGATCAGCTCAGCGTACTCCTTCGACTGCGTCAGACCCAGGGGGAGCGTGATCGCCGCCGAGACGATGATCGACTGCCATCCCCAGAAGTGGATGCGCGACAGCGTGTCGTTGAACATGCGCGTCTTCAGGAGCCGCTGCATGGAGTGGTAGATCCCGGTAAAACACACATTTCCTGCGAACGCGAAGACTACGGCGTTCGTGTGGAGTGGCCTCAAGCGGCCGAATGTGGTCCAGGGAAGGCCCAGGTTCGCGGGCCACCACGCCAATTGCAGGGCAATGATCACTCCGACCAGCATGCCCACCAGGGCCCATACGACCGTCGCCGTGAAGAACATCTTCACGATGTCCATGTCGTATTCGACCCGGGTCCCCGGGGCGCTTGCGGTCATGGTTTCTTCCATTCGATGCCTTCCTTGTTCCGGCTTCGAGATTAGTTCATGTGAGGCATCGGCATGCCGGACCCACGACTCACGACGACCCAGAGGCCCGCGAGTGTGGCGACGACCGCGAGCGCGCGACGCGCCCGCGGGTGCTGATGCAGAATCCGGTGCGCCGAGAAGGCCACCGTCGTCAGGAGCGGAGCGGTACCCAGCCCGAAAGCGACCATCGCGAGAGCTCCGGTAGCAGCGTCACCCGACGCAATCGCCAGCCCCAGCGCCGCGTAGACGAGTCCGCACGGCAGCAATCCATTCGCTGCTCCGAAGAGCACGCGCGATACGAGATCGCCCTTCCCCGCAGCGCGGGTCGCGAACCGCGTTAGCCCCGGCAGATGAACGGACGGCTCCGGGAGTAGCCCCGCCATGGCGGCACCAAACCACAGGATGAGCGCCACGGAAAGGAGCTGAGGAATCCAGATCGGGCCGGGAAGGACCGCGCCGGTGTAACCAGCCACCGCGCCGAGCGCCGCATACGTCGCCAGCTTGCCACCCTGCCACGAGGCCACATGTGAGGCCCGACCACCGCACGACAGCGCAAACGGTCCGCACATGCCGACGCAGTGCACACTACCCACCAGGCCCATGAGGGCAGCAGCTCCGAGGATCTGTATCAAGGGCGAGTGAGGGAGGGTGGAAGGCGAGATTCGCTACGGCACGGAAGTTGGTCCCCGCGCCGGCCTTCGGGTGTCGGGAGGAAGGGGGCGAAGGATGCGGGAGTTTCCCCCACACCCCTCGAGACGAAAAGCTTGATATGTCGAGCATTCTCGCGTTACGGTGCGAAGCGTGGGCGACATGGATCGCCCGGGCATCCGCACAGCCGGAGGGGCTGGACCATGCCGAGAATCCTGATCGTAGATGATGAAGAATCCGATCGCCTGCTCGTCCAGGCGATCCTGACTCGGGCCGGCTACGAGACGGTCCTTGCTCCGACCGGAGAAGAAGCGTTTCGGAGCTTCCTGGATACAGGCATCGACGTGGTCATCACCGATCTCCAGATGCCGGACGTCCACGGCTTCGAGCTCATCACGATCCTGCGTGAGTTCGATCCTGCACCGGCCGTCATCGCCGTCTCGGGCACCGGAGCAGTCCAGTTGCACATGGCCGAGTCTCTGGGTGCCCGGTGGACGCTACAGAAGCCGCTGAATCCCGAGTTGCTGCTCGACGCGGTGGAACGTGCGCTGGCTGCTCGCCAACTCGATGATGAACGGCGTTCCGGCTGACTAGATCTCCTTCAGCAGACCCACCCGAAGGGCGAATCGGACCAGCTCACTGCGATGGCTCAAGCCGAGCTTGTCCATGATGCGAGACCGGTAGGTATCTACCGTCTTCGGACTGATGAAGAGCTTCTGCCCGATCTCGCGTGAACTGAAGCCTTCGGCCGTCAGCGCCAGGACCTCCTGCTCTCGCGTACTGAGATCGTTCAGCCCTGCAGAGTCGTCCCCCTCCGCGTCCTTGTAGCGCTTCAGGAGCAGAGTCGCCGCCTTGGGCGGAAGGAAGACCTGCCCCCTGGACACGACCCGGATGGCCTCGAGAAGGTCAGTGTCCGCGCTCGTCTTGGTCAGGTAGCCGCTCGCGCCGGCCTCGACGACCGGAACCAGGTACTCTTCCTCTGCGTGCACGGTGAGCACGAGGACGCTCGTATTGAGTTCGAGCGCGGAAATCCTGCGCGTCGCCTCGAGACCGTTCGATCCGGGCATGGAAAGATCCATGATGACGACGTTCGGCTTGAGTTCCCTCACCCGATCGACAGCTTCGTCGCCGGTCGAAGCTTCCCCGACCACCTTCATGCGGTCTTCAGCCTCGATCAGCGCACGAATCCCAGCGCGGAACATCGCGTGGTCATCGACCAGAAGGATCTTGATCGCCTCAGCCATTCTCCAACTCCCCAGATACAGGAACGGACACTCGGACCCGAGTGCCTTCGCCCGGCATGGAATCGAACGTGAGCCGACCCCCAATCATCGTGGCACGCTCCTGCATGCCCACGAGGCCCAAGCCTCGTTGTTCATCGGCGGCTGTCGCAAGGGGGAAACCGCGGCCCTTGTCCGTTACCTCGGCCACCACCTCGTCCTCGGCTCGAAACAGACGGACGGAAGCACGGTCCGACCCCGAGTGCCGCCGCACGTTCGACAAGGCCTCTTGAACGATCCGATAGAGCGCCAGCTTCGCCGTAGCATCGAGTGACGGGCCGATCCTCTGAAGGTCAGCATGCACATGGAGTGCACCTGACTCCCGGAGCGTCCGAATGTGCGCCTGGAGTGCGAGCGCCAGCCCGAGCTCCTCGATCTCTGGCGGCCGGAGACCTCGCGCCATCCGCTTCACTTCGTCCGCGGCCTCCACGATCTCGCCTCGCACCTGTTCGAATACTTCATGGCGGGCCCGCTCATCTCGGACGTTGGTGAGCTGTCGCACACGAAGGATCAACGTCGCGAGTCGTTGCGCCGTGTCGTCGTGCAGCTCGCGCGCGATGCGCTTCCGTTCCTCTTCCGACGCCCGCAGCGCCCCTTCCGAAAAGTTTTGAAGACGTCGTACGGCTCGGACGTCTCGCACGGAACAGATGACCTGGACTCCCCCGTCGTCCGCGAACCACGGGCTCAGGCTGATCTCCACCGGAAACTCCGATCCGTCAGAGCGGCGAGCGCGCAGATCCAGACCCGCACCCATCGGACGGTCGTGTGGGTTCCGAGCGAATGTCGTCCGATGGCCCGTGTGCCGTTCGTGCAGCGCTTCGGGGAGCAGGACCTCGACCGGTTGACCCACCAGATCAGAAGCACTCCAACCAAACAGCTGTTCGATTTTTCGGTTCACCATCCGGATGGTACCATCCGCTCGGACGATCACGAATCCGTCGGGTGCGGAATCGAATACCGCGGCGAACTCCTCGATCGACAGCAAGCACTCACCTCTGCGAAAATGGTCGTGAAAGGAAATCTCCTACACTTCGGAGGGCGCATCCCCCACCGGGTGCGCCCCCTGCCGCCCGACATCATAGCTTCGACCAACCAATGAGAATGTAGACGTCGGATCGACGCCCGCGAGGGTGTCATCTCGTTATCCAACCGACGGCACCCAATCGTGTCCGTCTTTGCCCGCTGCTCGAGGAGGAGTGATGTACAAGCAGATCCTGGTCTCGCTCGATGGATCCGCCTTCGCGGAGTCGTCACTTCCACTGGCGCTCGAGATCTCTCGCCGTACCGGTGCCAAGGTACACCTGGTGACCGTACTGGAGCCCGTGACCTCCTTCGCATACGAAGGATGGGAGGGGGCGGCGGTGGAGTGGAGCAACGCGTATCTCGAGGACGTACTGGGCCGTATCGAAGGCAAGGCGGGGGCTGAAGTGTCACACTCGGTCCTGAGCGGCCACACGGTCGAGATGCTGCAAGGCGAATGTGAGTCGAAGGGGGTCGACCTGGTGGTCATGGCCTCCCACGGCCGGGGCACCATGTCCCGTATGTGGCTCGGCTCCGTAGCGGATGGCTTCGTTCGGCAAGCGTCCATACCGGTGCTGCTCGTGCGCCCGGACGAAGACGCTGCACCGGCGACAGTCTTCGACCACACCTTCGAGACGTTAATGATTCCGCTGGACGGATCCGAACTTTCCGAGCGCGCACTGGAGCACTCCACTGCGTTCGGCGAACTCTTCGACTCGGCCTACCACCTGACACGCATCGTGTCGTACCCGGTGGACGTCGCGTCACCGTATCTGCCGCACACGGCCCAGCTGAATCAGCAGATCATGGAGGACGCCAAGAAGGGCGCGGCCGAATACCTGGAGGCGCACGCAGAGAACATGCGCCGCCGGGGGCTGCGGGTCACAACGTCCGTTGCGGTAGATGCTCAGGCCGGGCACGGGGTGCTCTCTGAAGCAGAAGCGGTCGGCGCAGACATGGTCGCGATGGCTACCCACGGCCGCACCGGACTCAGTCGAGCCATCCTGGGGAGCGCAGCCGACAAAGTGCTCCGAGGGCTCCATGTCCCCCTGTTGCTCCACCGCCCAACCGACCTGGGGTCTGAGTAGACCCGACCAAAGGAGACGGTCCGATGCTGATGGTAACCGACCTTATGAGAAAGGATGTAGTGACCGTCCGACCGGAAGACTCGGCACGGACTCTGGCACGCGTCCTGGCAGATTCCGAGATTAGCGGTGTGCCCGTAGTAGACGGCGGTGGGCGCGTACTCGGGGTAGTCTCTGCTACGGACCTGGTCCGTCTGGCAGCCGACGAGGGCGACGTGAGTCTTTCGACCGTCTCCGTGCGGGCTGATATCGATCGATCGCCTGACCCGGACGCGGATCCAGACGACGCGATCGAAGCCGACGCATGGGGCTTCTTCCTCCCGGAAGACTCTCCGTTCCAGGGCTCGGAGCTACTCGATCAGGTCCCAGAGTCGTCATTCGACACGGCTACCGTGGCCGACCTGATGACCCCGACCATCTTTTCGGTCGCACCGCACATGCCGGTGTCGGAGTTGTGCGAGTTCCTGGTCCGTGGCCGCATTCACCGAGCGTTGGTGATAGAAGAAGGCGAGCTGCTGGGGATCATCACCTCTCAGGACGTGCTCAAGGCGGTCGCAGACGCCCGCCTCGTGGTCGCGTAGGGCTGCAAAGCTCAATGATCGACGTCCTCATCATCGGGGCGGGCCCGGCGGGCCTGACGCTCGGGTGTTATCTCGCCCAGAAGGGGATCGACTGCCTGATTGTCGAAAAGGCACATCACCCCCGGCCACACGTCGGCGAATCCCTGATGCCGGCCACCGTCCGCATCCTGCGAGAGATCGGCTTTCACTCCCTCGCGGAGTCGGCCGGATTCCCACACTCGGGTGGCGTCGTATACCACCCGGAAATCGGCTTCGACGTCTCCCTCGCCTATAAGGATTTTCCTCAGGAAGGCGTCGACCAGGGGTACACCTATCAGGTCGATCGGGCACGCTTCGACATGCTCCTGCTCAAGCATGCGGAAAACCAGGGCTGCCGGATCTTGCAGGGCGTGTCCGTGGACGAAGTGCTGTTCGGTGATGACGGCCACGCCGGGGGCATTAGAGGTACGTTCGCGGGCGAGGAGCTATTCGTCGAAGCGAAAATCGTTGTGGACGCAGCCGGACGGAACACTCGAATCGGTCGACAGCTCGACCTCCGCCGAGACCACCCGGTGCTCGATCAGTTCGCGCTGCACACGTGGTGCGCCGGTGTCGAGCGTGGGCGGCACAAGACAGAGAAGTGGACGCACATCTTCTTCATCCCCGAGGTGCGCGGGTGGGCGTGGCAGGCTCCTATCGACGACCAGATCACATCCATCGGCCTGGTCGCGGCGCGCGATTCCTTCCGTTCGTCAGGAATGGATGTGGGGGATTTCTTCCATCGCGGCCTGCGAGGGAACCGGAAGCTCGCCCGGGCGACCCGGAACGCTGAGCGGATCAACGACCTCAAGGGTGAGGTGAATTACAGCTATCGCCTCGACCGGGTCTGTGGGGACGGATGGCTGGCGATCGGAGACGCCGCTCGCTTCATCGACCCGGTCTTCTCCTCGGGCGTGGGCGTGGCCATGCATTCGGCCCGCTTCGCCTCCGCACAGATCGCGACCGCACTCGAGAGCGGCGATGTGAGTCGCCAGGCCTTCCTCTCCTATGAGGATTCGGTCTTCACCAGCGCGGCAATCTGGGATGACTTCACGCGGCTCTTCTACCGACTCTTGCCGGGCTTCACACACCTGCTCGAGTCGAAGCAGCACCGCCCTGCCCTGATGCGGATGATCCAGGGCGAAATTCGCCCGGACGCGAGCCGGGAAGTCCTCGACGAACTCCGCTCCCTCGTGCGAAGCGTCGAGGAGGCCGACAGCCATCCGTGGAAGGATGAGCTCGTCGACCTCCCCGAGTAGACCGGCGCGACCAGCGCCGGACGGGGCTTTGCTGCGCCGAGGGTTACCGACGCTTGGGCGGGACGTCGACGCGGCCTTCGACTCCGCTGTGACGGATGCCGCCTGAACCATCGAGGGCAACCACAAAGTCTCCGCCGACATCCCGGACGTCGATCCCGCCGGATCCATCGGACTCCACGACGACATCGCCATCGATGCCCGTCGCTTCGATTCCACCGGAACCGTCACGCAGATGGAGAGATCCCCCGATCATTCGGAGCTCCAGACCGCCGGAGCCATCGTCGATATCCACATCGCCCGAGACGTTCTGAACATCGACGCTCCCGGAGGAGTCGTCGATACGAAGCCAGCCGTCGACATCCTGCACTCGCAGATCGCCGGACGAATCGTCCACCGAGAGATCTCCCGTGCCCGAGACGTCGATTCCACCTGAGGAGTCGTCGATGTCGACCGTCATGCCCTTGGGCATGAGCACCGTCAAATCGATGCGTGCGACGCGTCGCCCATGCGTATCGTTACGATCGCTCGGGTACATGGTCTGAATCACCACTTCGCCATCGCCCGCTCGATCGATCGAGACGTCCATCTCTTCGAGGGATTCCTCGTGTGACGCGCACAGCATGCCGACCACGACGATCTCTTCGAGTCCGTCGCGACCTTCGACGTGCAACTCACCCGATCCGGCCTCGACAGACAGCACGCCCGAGGCATCGGCTGCCACGGAGATTTCTCTTTCGGCTTCGTAGGAGCACTCCGCGCCATGCCGAACGCGTACCCGGGAGACGATGGTTGGTCGAACGTCGACCACGACCACCGAAGGGGCCTCGCTCTCGCCGAGCGCGACCAACTGCGCCATCTCCGTACCGAATCGTGTCTGAGCTTCCTGCGCGAGCAGCCCCACCGCATAGTCGCCGCCGTACCCGACCACGGTGTACACCGCGAACAGCACCCCGACCCTCAGTCCCCTCATCATCGTCCCCTCCTCCTCAGTGGGTTCCCCGCCACTTGTCTGGCTATCTTCTTCGACGACGCGAGGCGTCGTATGGTTGGATCAGGAGAATCCCTCCAAGGGCCGGGCGCCGACCTGATGTGCGACTTTCAGCGGGCGACTCGTCCAAAACATGAGAGGCCGCGGACGCCGCGGTCCGCGCAGAATTCACACCACATCCCTACCTGCTCTCCTGAGCGCACACCGAGGCGACGCGTGAAGAGATCCGATGCCCCACGCTGGCTGAACATCCCTTGTCGTGCGGGAGCCCGTCGTGGCCTCCCCCTCCTGGCACTAGCCGCCGTTCTGTCGGTGAGTGCACCCGCGGAAGGACAGGTCCGCCGTGGAAGAACCGAAGCGCCGCCGCCCCCCTGGATGCCGATTACCGTTGGTGTCCGAGGCGGGTGGGAGCAGGAGCAACGCGCTTCGGGCGGGACGTTCGGGGTCGAGGCTCACATCCCGATCCGGCGCGATGGCGCCATCGAAGTCGTTCCGAGTATCGACGCGATCTATCTCCGCAGATTGAGCACCGAATACCAGTACAACCTCGATGCCGTCTTCGTACCGGGTCGACGGCGGGGGGGGGTCTTCATCGGCGGAGGCGTCGCATGGCGCCAGTCGGTCATCGCCGGCTTCGGAGCAGACCCGGGGCGAAGAACCTACTTCGGGTACAACATCGTTCTCGGCGCGAAGAACCAACTCGGGCCGATTCAGTTCTTGCTCGGACTCAAATGGGTCTTGCTCAGCGATACCGCATACGACCCCAGCTCGATCTCTATCAGCCTCCAGATGCCTCTCTGGAACTCAGGGGTGCAACGCCGCTGAGCGGTGGCCCAGCCAGGAGTCGATCACGGCGAGTCGTCCTTAGTTGTTTCCAGGCGGGTCGCTGGACGGCTTGAGCGTGAGCACCACGTAGTCGGCGAGCGGAGCATGCTCCTCTTCGGACCAGGCGTCGATGTCGTCGACCTTGGTCATGACGACACTGATCACTCTCGTGCCGGGCCGATAGTCCGCGATCCGTTCAGGGATTCCGGTGTCCTTTTCGACATGAAAGGAGCCTGCGAAGTGGACGACAAAGCCACCCACGTGGCGCACGAGCGCCTCCGTAATCGAGTGTCCCATGGACGCATCCCATAACGCCTGCGCCTGAATCACGTTCGGGTTCACCGCGTAGGGACGCGCACCCTCGTCCTCCTCTTCGGCTTCCGCTGCAGGCGCTTCTTCCGGGTCATCGCCTCCCTCGACCTCCGGCTCGTCGGTCTCGCCGAGCCCCGCCATCGCTTCTTCCATGAGCGCGTCCCACTGCGCTCGGTACACGTCGGACGGTCCGGGATACGGGAGAGGCGGCAGATAGGACAGCGCGTGGTCCGAGAGCGTCTCGAGCGCAAACGGCCCTTCGCTGCTGACCCGGTTCACGTAGCGACGGGGCGCATTCGCCGCGACGACGGGCGCCCCCGCCAGACGCGCAGACTCGACCAGAGGCCGGTAGCGGATGTCGTAGTCGTCCCAGGGTCGGGAGGATCTCAGAAAGTGATCCTCCGAGATCAGGCCCTCCAGGTATTCGTCCAGCACGTACTGCACATCTCTCTCGAACATCTCGAGGGAGAGCACGACGGTGCGACCCGAGCGCGTGGGTCCGCCGACCTCTTCCAGCACCTCATCGAGAAGGGCCGTCTCGAAGGCGTGCCCGATCATGTCGTCGTGTTCTTCCCCCACGATGAGCACGTCTTCTCCGAGCGCCGCGCTCACGATCGCCGGAAGTGACACACGATTGCCGCGGCGGTCATACACGCGGTAATCGACCCCTTCCTCGATCTGGGGCTGTGTTCGTTCGCCCTCGTCGATCGGAGGGTGTTGGGCGACCGCCGCGGACGGCAAGACGGCGGCGGCGAGCAGAGTCACCGCAGCGAGGAGCCACTGTCGGGGGCCGGGAATGGTACGACTACTGCGCATGATCGTCGGGTGATGGGGAGCAGGCGCACGGAAGGTAGCCGGCGGCGATTGTGCGAGCGACGCCCCGGCACCGTAGCTTCGCGGCGCACGAAGGTCCGCATCGAAAGGAGATTCTGTTGATCTGGCTCTTAGCACTCTTCGGCGTGCTGCTCGTCGTTACCACGTACGACCTGCTTCAGACTCGACACGCCATCCTGCGCAACTTCCCGGTAGTCGGGCACTTTCGGTATATCCTCGAGACGATCGGGCCGGAGCTTCGCCAGTACATCGTCACGTCGAACGACGAAGAACTGCCCTTCTCACGCGATCAGCGGTCGTGGGTGTACGCCTCGGCCAAGAAGCAGAACAACTACGCCGGATTCGGGACCGACAACGATCAGGAGTGCTCGCCGAACTATCTGATCATCAAGCACGACACGCTTGGAAAGCCCGAGGACGGGAAGCATGACGAAGCGTATCCGCTGCCGTGCGCCAAGATCCTGGGCGGACATCGCGGACGTCGACACGCCTTCCGCCCGGCCTCCCTGGTGAACGTGAGCGGCATGAGCTTCGGATCCCTCTCGGCACCGGCCATCGAAGCGCTGAACAAGGGGAGCGGAATCGCCGGCTGCCTGCACAACACGGGCGAGGGCGGGATCTCACCCCATCATCTACACGGAGGCGATCTCATCTGGCAGATCGGGACCGGCTACTTCGGAGCCAGGGCACCCGACGGGACCTTCGATCAGGAGGAGTGCATCCGCAAAGTCGCGGCACATCCGGTACGTGCGATCGAGATCAAGCTGAGTCAGGGGGCGAAGCCCGGCCTGGGTGGCGTCCTGCCCGGAGAGAAAGTGACGGCCGAGATCTCGGCGATCCGTGGCGTTCCGATGGGCGAAACGGTGATCAGCCCTTCGGGGCATCGAGCCTTCTCGAACGTCGACCAGATGCTCGACTTCGTGGAGGATCTCGCTGATGCGACCGGCGTGCCCGTCGGAATCAAGTCCGCAGTCGGCCTGCTCGGCTTCTGGAAGGAGCTTGCCGATCGGATGGCATCGGAGAACCGCGGCGTCGACTTCATCCAGATCGATGGCGGTGAGGGCGGCACGGGGGCGGCGCCCTTCGCCTTTTCCGATCATGTGGCCCTGCCCTACAAAATCGGCTTCAGCCGTGTCTACACGATCTTCGCGGAGCGCGGCGTTCACCAGGACGTGGTCTGGGTCGGCTCGGGGAAGCTGGGCTTTCCGGAGGATGCCCTGATGTCCTTCTGTCTCGGCGCCGACATGATCGCCGTCGCTCGCGAGGCGATGCTGGCCATCGGCTGCATCCAGGCGCAGCGCTGTCACACGGGGCACTGCCCCACAGGAGTCGCCACCCAGAACAAATGGCTAGTCCGGGGTCTCGACCCGACGGACAAAGCTGCGCGGCTGGCCAACTACGTGATCACGCTCCGAAAGGAGCTCACTCGCCTGAGCCACGCATGCGGAGTCGAGCACCCCGGCCTGCTCACATCGAAGCACATGGAAATCCTCGACGGCAACTTCGGCAGCCGTCCGCTCCATGAAGTCTTCGGATATCAGGAGGGCTGGGGATTGCCGTCGGAGGCAGATGGCGCGCGAGTGCTCAAAGAGATGGGGCACGCGTAGGCCGGGAGCCGCCGCCCTCAGTTGATGAAGATCGTCTCCTCTGCCGAGACGAAGAGGATATCTCTGAGTTCGGGGAAGCGCATGAACGCCTCACCCCGATTCTGGCGAAGGCGCACGTCCGTGAAGCCGACCATCACGAGGTCGGCGTCCGACGAGCGTGCCTGAACGAGCCGCTCGAAGTCGATCGAATCGTCTGTGGGGATGATGACGACGTTCTTCTCACTGATCAGAAGTCGCCCCTCCGAGATCATCTCATGGATCTCGTCCGCACGCTCCCGGATCTCAGGACGTGGATAGGCGGCGAAGAGCTTTACCTCCGCCCCCTGCCAGTCGCGGTGACCGAGCAGGATGTACGACAGGAGGATCATCAGATTCGCATTCCGCGCATCGTGCCACGTCAACCAGACATGGATGCTCTTTCGCGTACCGAAGAAGTTCTCCCCGTGGCGGAGCACGAGCCGGTTCATTCGGGGAACGCCCGCCATGAGCATTCCGTCTGCCACCTCGTCGAGAACTGTCTGGTCGTCGTGACGCCCGAACTCCATGAGGAGCGTGTTGTTCGCCATACCGGAGACGCCAGGCATCTGCAGACTCTGTGCGAGCGCAGACGTCATGGACGGTGAGATCATCGCGTCCATATAGATGGCCCCCTTCCGCTCACTCATCGCCTGAATCAGTCGCTCGCGTACCTCCTGGCTCTCCTCGAACTTCTCCGCGACGAGTCGACCTTCGATGTGGTGGAAGTAAGTCCCGAAGCCGTAGCGATTGCACAGCCATTCCAGGAGCTGGACGGGCGCAGAGCGATCGAAGGTGCGGGCCGTGATGAGAATCACGCTCGGGCGCCAATCG